>CAZSJY010000011.1:0-40511 GCA_964607375.1 uncultured bacterium | reverse complement strand
ATTATAAAATCAGTGAAATTAGCGTAATCATAAATAATCAGTGATTCAGACAAAAAGGGAATATATGAAAAATAATAAATCAACAATAATAAATCATAAATGTACTGGGTGCTGTGTTCTCCCTGCTCCATACTACAAGCTCCTCGCTAATTAAACTATGATAAAAATACAAAATAATAAATGTGATTTCTGTGGAACTTGTGTATCTGTGTGTCCTGTAGATTGCATAGAACTCAGAGAAGCATCAATTACCATTAACAATAAAATTTGCACAAACTGTAAATTATGTGTGGAAATCTGCCCTATAGAAGTTTTGGAGGTAGCCGATGAAAACTAATTACGATGTGATTATTGTCGGTGGCGGACCGGCAGGAACTATGGCAGGGAAGATGATTGCTGAATCAGGTGCGAGTGTTTGCATTCTCGAAAAGGATAGAGATATAGGTTATCCCGTTCGTTGTGGTGAAGCCGTAAGCGAAGGTGGGCTTAGGCAATTCGTTGAACCTCGAGATTCTTGGATTACTACAAAAATTTCTGAGTTTCGTTTGATATCTCCAAATGGAACTCAGATTGATGCTGAATTATCTACTCAAAAAGGTTTTATATTAAATCGTCGAATTTTTGATTATGATTTAGCTCAATTAGCATCTGAGAAAGGTGCTGAAGTATTTACTAAAGCTTATGTAAAAGATTTAATACTTGAAAATGGCAAAATTAGTGGAGTAAAAGTAGAGCATATTGGTTGTGAGAAAAAAATCAAAGCAAAGCTTGTCATTGGTGCTGATGGGGTAGAATCACGGGTTGGTAGATGGGCAGGTTTGAGAACGCAACTGAAGATGAAGGATGTTGAATCTTGTGTTCAATACACAGTTGCTAATGTTGATGTAAATCCTAACAGAATTGATTTTTATATGGGTGAAGTTTACTCACCTGGTGGATATTTATGGGTTTTCCCAAAAGGAAACAGAATGGCTAATATCGGTTTAGGTATTAGTGGAGAACACAGTGGTAAGAAATCTGCAAAACAATGGTTGGATGAATTTATGGAAAGAGAATATCCAAACGCATCGAAATTGACTACGGTTTGTGGGGGAGTTCCTTGTGCCAAACCGATGAAGAATCCAATTAAAGATAATTTTATGTTGGTTGGGGATTCAGCTCATTATGTTAATCCAATGACAGGTGGTGGAATTATTTCAGCTATGAAATCAGGTTGTATTGCTGGACAGATTGCTAGTGAATGTCTCAAAACTAATGATACTTCAGAAAAACAACTTAGCAAGTATGTCGATGAAATCAAAAAAGACTTTGGAAATAACTATAATCGATTTTATCGTCTAAAAGAAGCAATATCAGAATTTTCAGATGATGATCTCAATGGAATAGCAGACAAAGTTGCTAAAATTCCCGTTCACGAACGGACTCTAACGAAGATATTTAAAATAGCAGTTTTCAAAAAACCATCTTTAATCATAGATGTGGTGAAAGTGTTTGCGGGAGTATAGAACTGAGTTGAAAGTCCGAAGTGAACTGTAGAAAGTTGAAGAATAATAAAAAAATGACTGATAATAAAATTTCTCTTAAAAATTTACTAAAATCTCTTCAATTAAGTGAGTTCATTGCATTCGATTTAGAAACAACAGGATTAAATCCACAAAATGATTCAATTACAGAAATTTCAGCATATCGTTTTGTAAATGGTAAACCATCTGAAGAATATTCGACTCTTATCAAACCAAAAGTGCGTATTCCTGATGAAATTGTTGAGTTAACTGGTATCACCAATGGTATGGTCAATAACGCCCCGGAAATTGAAGAAATACTTCCAAAACTAATAGATTTCATCGGTGAAACTCCTTTAGTTGGGCACAATATTGGTTTTGACATTGGATTTATTGTGAATCAGTTCAAGAAGAGTAATCTACAATTTCCCTCAAATATTGAATTTTACGATACTCACACTCTTTCTCGTGCATTTTTGTTTTTTCACCACGAGTTCAACCTAGGTGGAATTAGTGAATATTTTGGATTTTCTAGCGAAGGAGCACATCGAGCTGGCGCTGATACACTAAATACAGGGAGAATATTTACTAAACTTATCTGTGAAGCATCGTCTTACCCATTGCAAGTTATTCAGGAAATTCATAATTTGATACAAAATACTGGGATATATAATAAAGCTCTATTCAACAATATCATTCAAACAGCTGTTAAAACAAAACAAATCAATGGATTAATTCCATCAACAATTTCAAAAGAACTCACAAATCCTTTTTATTTATATAAATCTACAATGGAGGAACAAAACATTCCTGATTCTGTAAATTGTTGGTTTACTGAAGAAGGAGCAATCTCCAAAAAGTGGGATGGATACGAACCTAGAGAAACACAAATAAATATGTCTAATGATTCATTTCAGGCTTTTCAGAATGGAGAAATATTACTCGCAGAAGCTGGAACTGGTTTGGGTAAATCTTTAGCATATCTGTCAGCAGGAATATTGAATAGAAAACAAACTGATATTCCGTTGATTGTTTCAACTTACACAAAGAATTTGCAGGATCAATTGTTTTACAAAGATATTCCTCAACTTTCTGAAATTATTGATCTTGATTTGAAAGTTGTTATTTTGAAAGGTCGCAGAAATTACCTTTGCAAAACTCGACTTCAAAATATTTTGGAAAATAGCAGTATTCTTTCAGTACAAGATTGTGAAAATCTCATTCCAATATTGATTTGGGAAAAGCATACAAAATCCGGTGATGTTAGTGAATGTACCGGATTCAATTTGAGAAATTCAGGAAGAGTATGGAAACTGATTAGAAGTGAACCTGGATATTGTACTAACAACCGGTGTGAAAAAAATGATGGCTGTTACCTTGGTGAAATTAGACAGAAGATTCACAAGGCGGATGTTATAGTTGTGAATCATTCGCTGTTTATAAATGAAGTTATGCGTGAATCTTCAGGTTTCCCCGATACTTTCAATTATGTGATTGACGAGGGACATAACTTAGTTGCAGCAGCTTGGGATCAATTGATTTGCCAGGTTGGTGATAGATCATTCAACGATATATTTACATTTTTTTCCTTAAATAATAAAATGTTTCAAAATGAAATTACAGATTTGATAAACAATTACTCTGAATTGGAAGACAAATTTGTTGAATTAGAAGAACATTCAAAAGAGCTGAAATTAGACCTAACAGAATTTTTCAGTTCATATCGAGAGAGTAAACTTCCTGCTGGAAAAAAGTTCAATTATTACGAAGAAAAATTCACATATTATTCTGGTAAAACTGAGTTTCAAGATACATATCCTTCTCCTTTTGATTTTCTTAACTTGATAAAAGAATATCAGAAAAAAGCAGAAGATTTATCAGAAATCTTGCAAAATAACTGTGAAGAAGCAAGTCGTTGGTTTGTCCGGGAATTGGGTATTCGAATTCGAAGTATTCAGGAGTTAATCACAATAATTGAACGATCTCTAAATGTAGAAAATTCAGATATTGTTTGGTCATCATTTATCCAACAAGGGAGGAAAATATACTCTTTCTTAAACTGTGCGCCAAGGGATGTCAGTCCGATTCTTGCAAATACTATATTTTCCCGAGAGGCAGGTGGAGTTGTATGTTCTGCTACTCTTGCTGTAAACAATGAATTTAGATATGTAAAAAAATCGTTTGGGATAGACCAATTAACAGAAGATAAGTCTGTAAATGAAAAGATTTACAAGTCTCCATTTTTCTATGAAGATCAAATAAGTGTATTCACATTTGCATCAAATTTAAATGTAAATAGTCCTGAATATTTACAATCTGTAGCAGAACAAATTGACAAGTTATCAAAGGCAATTCCTCGAAGAATGTTGGTATTATGTTCAGCATATAGTCAAACTCGTACTTTGAGAGAATTATTGCATTCCAAAATGTTCCAAACTGAAAGAAAGTTATTTGTTCAATTACCTGGAGGAAATCGTAAGTCGCTAATCCGTGGTTACAAGAAACACAAAAATTCTATTATAATAGGTACAGCAAGTTTTTGGGAGGGAGTTGATTTCCCGGGCGATCTTGTTGAAATACTTATGATTGTCAAAATTCCTTTTGCAAATCCAAAGGAACCGCTTGTAATTGCTAATATAGAGAAATATAAGCAAATGGGAGAAAATGCATTCATGGGATTTCAAGTACCAGATGCAACTGTTAGGTTCAAGCAAGGATTTGGAAGGCTTATACGTACTATGGAAGATTCAGGAATTTGTATATTGACTGATCCTCGTCTGTTAAAATCTCGATATGGTAGTGTTATTCTTGGTTCTCTTCCTATTACAATTACAAAACCCTTTACTGACATCGAATCAGTAATTATTAGTTCAAAAAATTTCCTTTAGAAAAGAACACCAACTGAAAATAAATTTGCCCATCTGGAAACTATAGTTTTTAGATTATTAGTGATGATTATAATTATATTATTTATAAGAGGATTAGGGAGTTAGTATGGCAGTAGTAATAAGTGGTTCAGGTTTAACCGTAGAAAAATTAGTTAGAATAGCTCGATTAAATGAAAAAGTAGAGCTACATAATGATGCAATTGAACGAATAAAAATTTGTCGAGCAATGCTCGAAGAGAAAATTCAAGCTCACGAAATTATGTATGGGGTCAATACTGGAATAGGAGAATTTTCTGAAGTTGTTTTAGATGATGATCAAATAAAAGATTTCCAGAAATATCTTATTTACAACCACGCTGCAGGTATCGGAGATCCAGCTCCTATTGAATATGTTCGCGGAGCAATGGCAGGAAGAATCAATGTTCACGCAAAAGGTCATTCTGGATGCCGTCCTGAAATCACAATTACTTTAGTCGAAATGTTAAACAAAGGTGTTACTCCATTCGTTTGTCAAAAAGGTTCAGTAGGTGCGTGTGGTGACCTTTCTCCAATGTCTCAAATTGCTTTATTGATGTTGGGGGAAGGAAAGGCATATTACAAAGGGGAACTATTAGATGGTAAAGTCGCAATGGACCGAGCTGGAATTCCCATTCCTGGACTTGAAGCTAGAGATGGGCTTGCAACTATAAATGGTTCTAATCTATTAACTGCGATGAGTGCTATATTGATTTATGATACTAACCGTTGGTTCAAACAAGCTGAAATTGCTTGTGCGATGTCCTTAGAAGCACTCAAAGCGAATATGAAACCATATTTACCAAAACTCCATCAAGCTAGAGGTTTTGCAGGAGCTATTCGCTCTGCTAAAGCAATTCGTAAATTGGTTGAATACGGCGATCTTGCAGAGAATAAAATTAAATGTAAAGTACAAGATGCGTATTCAATGAGATCAACTCCTCAAGTGATTGGGGCAGCACATGATGCTTTGGACTATGCTCGTTCACAAGTAGAAATTGAGCTAAATGGAGTTGGTGATAATCCTGTTTTTTTCCCAGAGGAAAATATGCAATTATCTGGCGCAAATTTTCAAGGTTCACCTGTATCATTACCAATGGATATGGTTGGAGCATCAATTACAATGATTAGTGTTTTATCTGAACGAAGAATGAACAGATTGAACAATCCAGCTTTAAGTGTAGGACTTCCTGCATTTTTGACTAAAGGAGCTGGGATGTTTTCCGGTTTAATGCTGTCTCAATATACCGCAGATATGCAAATTGTTGAACAAAGAATATTGTCCACTCCAGCATCAATCCAATCCATACCTGCAGCAGCAGATCAAGAAGATTTTGTTTCTATGGGGATGAATACTGCGATTAAAAATTTCCAAATATTGGAAAATGCCTACGGAATTTTAGGAATTGAGTTTATGGCTGCAGCTCAAGCTTTAGATTTTAGAGAATATAAATTTGGAAATGGTGTTACAAAGGCTAAAGAAATTATTCGTAAATATGTAGATTTTCTAGAGGTTGATAGGCCACTTTATCCTGATCATACTCGGATGCAGGAATTGGTAAAATCCTGTGAAATCTTAGAAGAAGTTGAAAACTTAATAGGGAGTTTAGAATGAAAGAAGCATTGACTTTTGATGATGTATTGTTAGTACCATCATATTCAGAGGTTTTACCTAAAGATGTTGATGTTACTGCAAAACTCACAAACAAAATCTCGTTAAATATCCCAATCGTCAGTTCAGCAATGGATACTGTAACTGAAAGTCGTCTTGCAATAGCATTAGCTCGAGAAGGTGGTGTTGGGATAATCCACAAGAATATGTCAATTGAACAGCAAGCCAAAGAAGTAGATAAGGTCAAGCGTTCAGAAAGTGGTATGATTTTGGATCCAATCACATTACCATCAAACAAAACAATTCGTGATGCAGTTGAAGTTATGGAAACCTATCATATTTCTGGAGTTCCTGTTGTAGATGACGGAAAACTTGTTGGTATTTTAACTAATCGAGATATTCGGTTTGAAACAAATCTTGATTTACCCTTAACCTCTAGGATGACTAGTGAAAATCTCATAACTGTAAAAAAGGGAACAACATTAGAAAAAGCAAAAGTAGTACTTCAGGAAAATAGAATTGAAAAATTATTAGTTGTGGATGATGAAGGTGCTTTATGTGGACTAATCACCGTAAAGGATATTTTGAAAAAAGAAAATCACCCAAATGCTACAGTTGATAAACATGGACGACTATTAGTTGGTGCAGCTGTTGGAGTTTCTGAGGATACTTTAGATCGTGTATCCGCTTTAGTTGATTCTCAATTAGATATTTTAGTTGTGGATACTGCTCATGGTTATTCTAAGGGTGTTTTAGATATTGTTACTAAAATTAAGAAAAAATATTCCTCAACAGAATTGATAGCAGGTAATGTAGCAACAAGTGATGGAGCTAAAGCACTAATTGACGCTGGAGTAGATGCAGTAAAAGTTGGGATAGGAGCGGGTTCAATTTGTACAACGCGAGTGATTGCAGGGGTTGGAGTTCCTCAATTAACTGCAGTTCAGAATGTTTGTGATGTTACAAGAAAATTAGGCATTCCTGTAATATCGGATGGTGGTATTCGATATTCTGGTGATGTTGCAAAATCAATTGCATCTGGAGCAAGTACAGTTATGCTCGGTGGGATTTTTGCAGGAGTAGATGAGAGTCCTGGTGAATATATCTTGTATGAGGGTAGAAGTTTTAAAGCATATAGAGGAATGGGTTCATTGGGTGCTATGAAAGCTGGGAGTAAGGATAGGTATTTCCAATCTGACAACGAACAAAATAAACTAGTACCTGAAGGGATTGAGGGAATGGTCCCATACAAAGGACCCCTGAAAGAATCAGTTCATCAATTGGTTGGTGGACTAAGAGCTTCAATGGGTTATTGTGGTGTTAGCAGTATTGAGGAATTTCATAAAAGTGCTAAATTTGTCAAGATAACTGGCTCTGGTGTTAAAGAGAGCCATCCACACGATGTAAACATTACAAAAGAATCTCCAAATTACAGAAAACCTCAATAGATTAGAAAAATAACCAAAAAAGGGGCTGAAAATCAGCCCCTTTTTTATAGTTGATACTAAAACTATTAACTCAAATTGTTTACATAAGTAGAAATTCGAGACTTTTGACGAGAAGCCTTATTTTTATGGATAATTCCCTTACTTGCAACTTTGTCAATTATAGATAGTGTTTCTTTTAAAACTGTTTCAGCGTTTTCTTTACTTGTTAGAGCCATTGTTTTTTTTATTGCTGTTTTCATCATCGACTTATAATGCTTGTTGCTAGCATTAGCTTTTTGTGCTTGTCGAATACGTTTCATAACTGATTTATTAATACTCATTAAACTTCCTTATAAATTCTATATTAGATACCGAATAAAGCTTCATAATTTATAAGAATATTAGTGAATATACCAATTTATATTCTAAAATATTTTGTTGAACTCTTGTTGTGAATTTTAGTATTATTTTTCGTATTTTTAGGCACTCATTTTATACAAAAGAGGAGAGTTTTCGTAATGGTAGATGAATTTATAGGTAATATCCAAATATTCAAAGATCTTTCAGATAATGAGCTTAAAGCAGTTGAAGATGTAATAAGTCTGCGTAAGTATCCCAAGAAAAGTATGATTATAATAGAAGAGGAATACGGAGATATTGTATATTTCATAAAGAGTGGAACTGTTAAAATAACTCGTTTAAATGATGAAGGCAAAGAAGTAATACTTGCACTTTTAGGAACAGGAGAATTTTTTGGTGAAATGGCTATTTTGGACGGAGAAGCTCGTTCTGCAAATGCTATGGCTCAAGAAGATTGTGTCGTATATGCGATTAGTCAAAGTGATTTTATAGAACTATTGAAAAACAATTTTAGAATTACATTAGTATTATTAGGTGAGCTTGCTAAAAGAATTCGAAAGTCCGATCAGCAAATTGAAGCATTATCTCTATCAGATGCAGAGCACAGAATAGGAGTTTCCATTTTAAGCTTGGCAGAAGATCGGGGTGTAATAAGAAACGGAAGAGTGACTATCCCAAATCTACCTTATCAACAAGATATTGCAAGTATGGCTGGAACTTCCAGGGAAACTGTCTCTCGTGTATTTAAAATTCTAGAGGACAGGCATGTGCTACTAAAAGACGGACATACCCTTATTATTCCTGATTACTTGTATTTTAGAAAAGTTTTTGGTAAAAACATATCTTAAGGGTGAATCATTAACTATTTAATAATCTGATAATTAAGTTCGTTGGATAGCAATCTGATTGTAACATAAATTTTCGTAATGATAGATGAATTAATAAATGGAATTCGTATTGGAAACAGAAAATCGATTGCTCGAGCTATTTCATTTATCGAAAATGGTAACCCATTTAGTAGAGAGATTTTATCATCTATTTTCCCATCAACTGGGAATGCTTATCGGTTAGGAATAACCGGTCCTCCCGGTGCTGGAAAAAGTTCTTTAACAGATAAACTTATCCAATCTTTTCGAAATCAAAACAAGACGGTAGCAGTAATAGGTATAGATCCAAGTAGTCCTTTTACTGGCGGAGCTTTATTGGGTGACCGAATCAGAATGATAAATCATTATAAAGATAGCGGAGTTTTTATTAGAAGTATGGCAAGTCGCGGGGGGCAAGGAGGACTTGCACAAAGCACTCGCGAAGTTGGAGATATTTTCGATGCAGCTGGATTTGATGTTATTCTGTTCGAAACTGTCGGGGTTGGACAAGTCGAGCTCGATGTGATTCAAACAACAGATACGGTTTTCGTGGTTTTGGTTCCCGAATCAGGTGATGAAATCCAAATGATGAAAGCTGGTTTAATGGAAATTGCCGATGTATTTGTTGTCAACAAAGCTGATAGAGATGGCGCTAATAAATTAGCTATCACTCTTACTAATCTATTGTCTGTAATCTCTAATGTAGAAGATATTTGGAAACCTAAAGTTGTAAAAACTATTGCTACTCAAAATGAAGGTATTGATGAATTGGTAAAGGTTTCTGAAGAACACAGAAATCATATTGTTTCCACAGGGCATCATCATCAAAAATTGAAACAGCGGTATATCCGTAAGATAAAAGAGCTCATTATCTCCCAGTTTGAATCTGAATTTTGGAATGAGAAAAACACAAGAATTCTAAACGAAGAGATTTCAAAAGATAGACAAAAGAGACGCTCGCCGTATCACTTAGTTCAAGAGTTGTATCAAAAATAATATGGCAAATGAACTACAAAATTTGCTGAAAAAATCAGCATCTTCGATTTCTGATGACATCCAGAAATTTAATAAATATTTTGAAGAATCGTTAGCTTCTGAAGTCAAACTCATTAACACTGTTGTTAAATATATTTCTAGACAAAAGGGCAAACAACTACGGCCGAGATTAACACTTTTATCTGCTCGAATTTGCGGTGAACCAAGTGAATTAACATACAGAGCATCGGCACTGGTTGAGATGATTCACACAGCAACGCTAATTCACGATGATGTTGTTGATAGTGCAGATACTCGTCGTGGTTGGCCATCAGTTAAACGAGTTTGGAAGAACAAAATTGCGATTTTAGTTGGCGATTTTATGTTTTCCAAAGCGTTAGCGAATATGGTTCATTTAAAGGACTTTGATGCTCTTCAAGTTTTATCAGAAACTGCAGAGAGATTGAGTCAGGGCGAAATCCTACAGATAGAAAAAGCTATCAAGAAGGATATCACTGAGGCAATTTATTTCAAAATGGTAGCTGATAAAACTGCATCTTTATTCGCCGCATCGTGTGAAGTTGGAGCAATAACCGTTACGGAAGATAAAAAACATCGTCTTGCATTGCGCAATTTTGGTGAGAAACTCGGAATTGCATTTCAGATAAAAGATGACCTTTTTGACATCATCGGAAATGTTCAACAAGTCGGGAAACCACTTGGATTTGATGTTAAGAAAAATATGCTGACACTCCCACTTATTCACCTGTTTTCTACATTATCTAATTCTGAAAGAATAAAATTGAAACGAATGATAAAAAAATACGCTCGTAGAAACAATTTAAGTAAAATTCGAGAAATGATTACTTCCAATGGTGGAATCGAATATGCCGAAAATAAATTAATCGAAATCACCAAAAAGGCTAAAAATGAACTAGATATTTTTCCATCTTCTGAGTATAAAACTTCCTTATTGCAAATTTTAGATTTTAATGTTCTACGGAATCACTAACCTATGCACCAACCAAAGAAAAAAATATTACGAAAGAGGTTGCAAACACGAGAAGATAGGATTCTGACTCTTGCAAACCTTATAAGCATCAGCCGTATTATTATGGCTTTTCCATTAACTTTAGCGCTATATCAAGAGCAAAAGAATTGGACACTAATTGTTATATATTTTGTTTTAATTATTCTATCTGATATGCTAGATGGATTCGTTGCGAGAAAAGCTGGTGAAGTCACAAATTTCGGTAAAATAATTGATCCTGTTGCTGACAAAATTTGTTTGCTGGTTGTAGCAATTTATCTTATTCACTTATACACCGTTAGATTTACAATATTTTTTGGATTACTGGCACTACGAGATTTAACCATAAGTATCACCGGAATATATTTGATGAGAAAAGGTAGCGAAGTATTTCAAGCCAATTGGACAGGGAAATATTTCATTGTTTCAACATCATTAATGATGATTTTATATATTCTAATTGATCAATCAGGAATGCCAGAATTTGTAGGGATTATACAGGAGTTGTTGTATGCAATTTCGTTAGTTCTGATGGGAATAAGTACTTACTACTATATGAAACGGTATTTTCAATATTTCGGGAAACATCATATATAATGTTCAAATTTTTCAAAAAGACATATACCGGACTTAAAAACACTCGCTCTAAAATCGTAAATATATTTTCTGGATTTTCAGGAAAAACCCACTTATCATCAAGCGATTTAGAAAAACTTGAAGAGGCACTATTACAAGCAGATTTAGGCTGGGAAGTGGTTGATAATATAGTTGAATCTCTCACATCTTCAGATGATAAAAATCTTAATTGGGAAGAGAGATTTCTAAATTCGATGAAAGAATTACTAGTTGGAAAAGTTCAACAAAAATCTCTAAATAAAACGATTTTATTAGTTGGAATTAACGGCACAGGAAAAACAACATCAGCAGCCAAACTTGCAGGAGATTTTTCCAAAGATGGTGAATCGGTATTGTTAGTTGCTGCAGATACTTACCGTGCTGCTGCAGTTGAACAGATTAGCGAATGGTCAAGGCTGTTGAATGTTCAATTAGTTGCAAACAAGGGAACAAGTGATCCTGCAGCTGTTGCTTATGATGGTGTGAATTCAGGTTTATCCAAAAATGTTGATAGAATCATTGTAGATACTGCTGGAAGATTACACACATCTTCAAACTTGATGAAAGAACTCGAGAAGATAAACCGAGTTGTTCGAAAATTAACCGATGAAGTGGATGTTTTGATTACAATTGACGCAAACACCGGTCAAAATGGTATTCAGCAAGCACGAGAATTTAGCAAATATCTCCCGATTGATGGAGTAATTCTCACCAAAATGGATGGCACTGCACGAGGTGGAATCGCTGTTCCAATTATGCTTGAGTTAAACTTAGCAGTTTACTACATTGGAGTCGGTGAACAAATTGACGACCTTATTCCATTCGATATGGATTCATATCTTAGAGGATTGATAGGGATAGATGATGAGTGAACATAAATCGATCTCTCTCATCAGTTTGGGATGTGCGAAAAATCTGGTGGATTCAGAAATATTACTTGGAGGTTTACGAAGTGAGAAGTTGAACATTGTCAATAATCCTGAAAAGGCAGAAATTGTAATCGTAAATACTTGTGGTTTTTTACATTCTGCACGAGAAGAATCAGTTGAAGTCATATTAGATGCAGCTCAACTCAAGAAATCAGCAAAAGTGGAACAACTAATAGTTATGGGTTGTTTCTCAGAGAGATATGGCACGGAACTTCGGAAAGAACTCCCAGAGGTGGATGAGTTTTTCGGAACGAATGACCACGCACAAATTGTATCATTTTTAACAGGTAAACCATATTCCAAAGATGATCCAGAATTTTTCCGTTCACTTTTAACACCAAACCACTACGCATATCTGAAAATCGCAGAGGGATGTGATAATGGATGTTCATTTTGTTCAATTCCTTTTATTCGTGGAGTTCAAAAAAGTAAATCAATTGAATGGTGTGTAGGTGAAGCAGAACGGTTAGTTGCGAATGGAGTGAAAGAGATTTTACTCATCGCCCAAGATACAACTTCTTACGGTTGGGATTTGAATCCACAAAAAGGTTTACACAAATTAATACGGGAATTGGAGAAAGTCAATGGATTGGATTGGTTGCGATTGCATTACGCACATCCAGCTCATTTGAACAGAGAAACAATAGAATTATTCAAAAATACAGATAAACTTGTACCATATATTGATATTCCTATCCAACACACTTCAGATAGATTGCTGAAACTAATGCGTCTCGGACTTGGTTTTGATGGAATGAAAAAGCGGTTGGACGCTCTTCGAAATGCAAATCCTAATATAGCTATTCGTACTTCTGTTATTGTAGGACATCCAACTGAAACAGAAAAGGATTTTGACGAACTCTACATATTTGTTGATGAATATGAATTCGACAGACTGGGAGTTTTTACTTATTCCGAAGAGGAAGATACATATTCTGCTACGATGAAAAACGATGTTCCAGAGCAGGTTAAGATTGATCGTATGGATGCCCTGATGATGCTTCAACTTGATATCAGTCTGATGAAAAACGAAAAATTAATTGGCACAACTGAAAAAGTATTAGTAGATTCCAACACAAACGAAGGAAACTCAATAGGGCGAACTTTTAGAGATTCTCCTGAAGTTGATAATATAGTTGTGATTAAAGGAAAACACCAAATTGGTGAATTCATAGATGTGAAAATTACAGAAGTGAATGAGTATGAACTAAATGGTGAAGTTGAGTGATGGAAAAAGTGAATTGGAAGCGAACTCAAAAAACGAGTAAAAAATGAAAAGCAAATTACCTTTTAAAATTTTATCTATTGAGCATGTAGCAATTGCAGTCAACGATTTAAATGGTCCATCCAATCTATTCGGGAAGTTATTAGGGATTGATCATTCATCAATTGAAGAAGTTATAGAACAAAAAGTACTAACAGATATTTACGACACAACAAATGGAAAAATAGAATTACTAAAATCTACTTCAGAGTATTCACCAATTTCTAAATTCCTTCAGAAACGAGGGGAAGGAATTCACCATATTGCATTCAAAGTTGATGATATTATGTCAGCTTTAGGCTATCTTCGATCAAAAGGAATTCGATTAATTGATGAAACTCCAAGAAAAGGTGCAGAGGGACTTCAAATCGCATTTCTCCATCCAAAATCAACTAATGGGGTTTTAATTGAATTGTGTGCTGATTAGGGAATGAGAAGTGATAATGTAAAAATGGAGCTATGGAATAATGAGTTTGGTCTTATGACTTTTCACTTTCGACTTTTTAGTATAAACTAAATTAGAGTGGTTTCCAAACACCAATTTTCCGCTTCCAATCTTCAATTTACCATTTCAAGTAAACTCAAACGACTTCCAAATTCTCCTGGAGTTTATCTTTTTAGAAATGGTAACAACGACATAATTTATATAGGAAAAGCAAAAGTTCTAAAAAATCGAGTTAGGTCATACTTTCAAAAACAAATCACAAAAGACGATAAAACTCGTGTTATGGTTAAGCATATTGCAGATTTAGAATGGATTGTTGTTCGAGATGAAGTTGAAGCATTGTTAACAGAAGCAAACTTAATCAAGGAGCATCGTCCTCATTACAATGTGTTGATGAAGGATGACAAAACTTTTCCATATATTCAGATCACAAAAGAAGATTATCCTCAAGTAAAAATCAAAAGAACTAAAACTCTTCCGAAGGACGGTGCAAAATACTATGGACCCTATACTGATGTTCGCTACCTTCGAAAAATTGTTAAAGCTATCCACGATATTTTTCATCTTCGAACTTGTTCTTACAACATCAATGATAAAACGATTTCTGAAAAGAAGATCAAAGTCTGTTTAGATTATCATATCAAACGATGTGATGGACCTTGTGAAGGGTTGATTTCAGTAAATAATTATTGCGAGATGGTTCATCAAATTGAACAATTTCTAAAGGGAAGAAATAAATCTATAAGAGATTATTTGCAAAATGAAATGTCAAACGCTAGTTCTGAAAGGCGATTTGAGGATGCAACTCGATATAGAGATCAACTTATTGCGGTCGACCATTTTACCAAATTTCAGAAAAAGGTGATTGCTGATACAACAGATAGAGATATCATTACAGTTTCAACGGAAAATAATTACGGGATTGGAGTGGTGATGAGAATCAGAAACGGTCTTTTGATTGGGAGAGAACGCTTTGATTTGAAAATAGTTGATTCAACCGAGAATATTGGAAATTTATCACAATTCCTAGCTCAGTATTACATTTCTACTATCGATGTACCTCGAGAGATTTTAGTTGAAACTTCATTCAATGAACAATCTCATTATGAAAAATGGTTAACAAAGATTGTTGGAAGAAATGTTAGAATACTAATCCCAGAACGAGGTGAGAAAAAGAAATTAGTAGGAATGTGCAAACGGAATTCCGATTTATTGTTGGGTGAGCTCCGTTTTAAAAAAGTCAAACGAAAAGAACTTATTCCCAAAATGGTTCTACAATTACAAGAGGATTTAGGACTACCTGCTCCACCGAGACGAATTGAGGGTTTTGATAATTCCAATATACAAGGGACGTATCCTGTAGCTTCTATGGTCTGTTTTGTTGATGGCAAACCAAAGAAAAGAGAATATCGAAAGTATAACATCAAAACTGTTGTAGGTGTGGATGATTTTGAGTCAATGACTGAAGTAGTTTATAGGAGATACAAAAGAGTTTTGGAAGAAAAGAAATCACTACCTGATTTGATTTTGATAGACGGAGGGAAAGGACAACTTTCTGCAGCAAAGAAATCGTTAGATGAACTTGGATTATCACACATTGCGATTATCGGTCTTGCAAAGAAATTGGAGGAAGTATTTATTCCAAATGTGAGTGAACCTCAGAATATTTCAAAGACTTCTCCCGGTCTTTTTTTACTTAGGCAAATTAGAGATGAAGCACACCGGTTTGCTATTACCTTTCATAGACAGAAAAGAAGTAAAGCAATGGTTAAATCTACTCTAGAAAATGTAAAAGGGATAGGGCAGAAACGAATAGAATCAATATGGAAAAACTATAATTCTCTTGAAGAGATAAATAATGAATCTTGCGAAGAAATTAGCAAGAAAACTGGAATCCCATTAAATATCGTTGAAAAACTTCTAAAAGAAATTTCAGAATAACAAAACCAATTTATTTCTTTATAACTCTGTTTTTAGTAGCGATCATAATATCAGGTAGTTGTTTTTCAATTAAATAATCTACAATCCACCCAAAACCTAATGGAACGAATCCTGGGTCTGTATAAATGTGGTATTGAATCAGTGTTATGTTTTTAGATTTCTCGAATGGTGTTAATTTCCAAAAACCAGTAGTATTATCTATTGTTTCAATTGGGGGAATTTGATTTGGATATTCAACTAAATGCCAACTGATTAAAGCACTATTCAACGAATGAATGTGATTCATTTTAACCCTATAATATTTTTTCAAATTCAGTGGTAAGAGAATTGTATAGTCTATATAACTTGTAGAGTCAGTAATGTCTGTTACTACAACTGATTCGACATTCGGCATAAAATCACTATAGGATTCGTAATCTACAATAATTTTGTAAACATCTTCAATTGATGAGTTAACTATAGCAAACAGATTATAGGTTTTTCCGGCTTCACTTTGTGCAACTTTTTCATTACAGATAATTTTCCCAATGTTTAGTTTGTTAACTTCAATTTCTGTGAAGTGGTATTGATCGGAGTGATCAACTCCAGTCAAAAAAGAGGAAAAAACAAGCATCATTAATATTGATGTCATAATTGGGTGAAAGTTATGATGAAATGTTGGTGTTGTCAAATTTGTTTTCTTACTTGATATGAAAATTTACATTTTTCTATTCAAAAGAAAAGTGGTAAATTATGGGACAATATGGCAGACTTTAATATAAAATCAATGTTTGAACCGACAGGAGATCAACCGAAAGCGATTCGCCAGATTGTCAACGGTATTAAAAATGGTGATAAAGCTCAAACTCTACTTGGTATTACCGGTTCAGGTAAAACCTTTACAGTGGCGAACATCATCCAAGAGTTGCAAAAACCAACTCTTGTATTTTCACACAATAAGGTTCTAGCTGCGCAATTGTATGGAGAGTTTAAGTCATTGTTTCCCAATAATGCTGTGGAGTTCTTCATTTCGTATTATGATTATTATCAACCTGAAGCATATATACCTGTTTCGGATACTTTTATTGAAAAAGACTCTTCAGTTGATGAAGAAATTGACCGACTGCGACTCAAAGCAACTGCATCATTAATGGCTCGCAGAGATGTGATTATTGTAGCAAGCGTGAGTTGTATTTACGGTATTGGTTCTCCAGAAGATTATAAAGGGATGATGGTTCAATTTTCCGTTGGACAGATGGTTGATACAAAATCGAAATTGCGAGAATTGGTGAATATCCATTATGGACGCAACGATTTGGTGTTGGAACCAGGGGTGTTCCGTATGCGAGGGGATGTTCTAGAGATCTTTCCAGCTTATGAAAATACTGCAATCAGAATTGAACTATATGGAGATGAGGTGGAGGTAATTCACTATTTTGACCCTCTTACTGGAGAAATAAAAAATTCAGTAGATTCTGTTTTTGTCTATCCTGCAAAACATTTTGTAACTACAGCAGATAATTTGAAACGAGCGATGGAGGATATCCGAACAGAACTCAGTCCAAGATTAGAATTCCTGAGAAAAGAAAATAAATTACTCGAAGCCCAGAGGCTTGAACAACGAACTTTATTTGATTTGGAAATGATGACGGAACTTGGGTATTGTTCAGGGATTGAGAATTATTCTCGACATATTGACGGACGCAAAGCTGGTGATCCCCCGCAAACGTTAATGGATTTTTTTCCTGATGATTTTCTTTTATTTGTTGATGAGTCTCATGTGTCAATTCCTCAGGTTCGTGGAATGTATAAAGGAGACCGTTCTCGTAAAGAGAATCTGGTTGAGTATGGCTTCAGATTACCATCTGCATTTGATAATCGTCCTTTACGATTTCCCGAATTTGAAAATAGATTGAATCAAGTGGTATTTGTTTCAGCAACTCCTTCGAATTATGAATTGGAAAAATGTAATGGTGTTATCGTAGAGCAAATTATTCGCCCTACCGGATTGCTTGACCCTGAAATAGTTGTAAGACCATCAAAAGGTCAGATTGATGATGTCATTGGTGAGATCAACTCTGTTGTTCAGAAAAATGAAAGAGTATTGATTACAACTCTCACAAAAAAGATGGCGGAAAATCTTACCGATTATTTGATGAATGCTAACATTCAAACTAAATATCTGCATGATGAAATAGCAACAGTAGAGCGAGTTCAAATTCTTCGTGGGCTTCGATTGAAAGAATTCGATGTTTTAGTTGGGATAAACCTGCTTCGTGAGGGGCTTGACTTACCGGAAGTTTCTCGTGTAATTGTTTTAGATGCTGACAAAGAAGGATTTTTACGTTCTAAAACTTCATTGATGCAAGTTGCCGGTAGAGCAGCACGAAATGCCAACAGTAAAGTTATTTTTTATGCGGATAGGATTACCAAATCAATGCAACACGTAATTGATGAGACTATTCGTCGACGGAAAACCCAAGGTGATTACAATACTAAAAATGAAATTATTCCTACAACTATTTACAAAAGTGTTGATGACATCAAAATTTCAACTGCTGTAGCCGATGAGCAAACAGAATATCTTACTAAAGAAAAGTTGGATTTATCCGAACTAACGCTCGAAAATATTGAGGAACAAGATTTACTCGAGACTCTTAAAAAGAGAATGTTGAAAAGTGCGCGGGAACTCCAATTTGAACAAGCAGCAATTCTACGAGACAAGATAGAAGAATTGGAGAAGAAATTTGAAAAATAAACATATAAAGCACCATGACCTCAAAGAAGTAAAGTTTAGAATGTATAGGGTTCTGTTGTGGTTTGTGGTTAAGTAAAAGAAAGAAGAACATGAAAAAAGTACTAATATTAGGTTCAGGTGGCAGAGAACACGCTATTGCTGTTTCACTTGCCGATGACGAAAAAGTATCGAAAATTTATTGTGCTCCAGGAAATGGTGGGACTGCATCCATTTGTGAAAATGTGGATTTAGATATTCTCAACTCAAGTAATTTGTTGAAATTCGTCGAGAAAAAAAATATCGATTTAACGATTGTTGGACCCGAAGCACCTTTGGCTGGGGGTATTGTAGATGAGTTTCAGAAAACCGACAAACAGATTTTCGGTCCTGATAAATTTGGTGCCCGATTAGAGAGTAGCAAAATATTTGCTCGCGAAATAATGGCAAAATACAATGTTCCATCACCGAAATATTTTGCGTGTTTAAGTCAGATTGAATGTGAGCAGGCTAAGAACGAAATTGGCCTTCCTGTTGTCGTAAAAGCAGATGGACTTGCAGGAGGGAAAGGCGTGTTAATTTGCGAATCAGAAATGGATTTCAACAGTGCAATGGTTACCATGTTTGATGAGAAATCGTTTGGAACTGCGGGTGAAAAAGTATCTTTAGAACAGTGCCTTATTGGTGAAGAATTATCTGTGTTTGCGGTATGCGATGGAAACGATTATGTGATTCTCAATTCAGCTCAAGACCATAAACGAGCATTTGATGGCGACCAAGGACCGAATACCGGTGGAATGGGTGCGTATTCTCCGACACCTTTATCCACTCCTGAGATGTTGGAAAAAGTTGGTGAAACCATTATCAAGCCGACACTTGATGGAATGAAAGCAGAAGGTCATCCTTTTAAAGGATTTTTATATGCTGGAGTGATGATTGTAGACGGTGAACCTTTTGTGATTGAATTCAATGTACGAATGGGTGATCCAGAAGCACAGGTGATTTTACCATTGTTGGAATCTCCATTATTTGATTTGTTCTACTTTTCTGCTAAAGGGGAAATTACCAAAGCAAAAATCCAAATTTCCAATAAGACAGCTGTAACTGTTGTGTTAGCAGCTGAAGGTTACCCAGCGGGTTATCCTAAAGGAATGGAAATCCACGGACTGGATAATCTGAAAAATGAGTTGGTTTATCATGCTGGAACAAGATTAGAGGATGATAAAATCATCACAAACGGAGGGCGAGTTCTGAATGTTGTCGGTTTTGGTGATAATTTACAAAATGCAATAGATGATGCTTATAGAATTGTAGATTTAATAGATTTTAGTGGAAAATACTACCGAAAAGATATTGGTCAAAGGGGATTAAAATACATCTTGGAGAAATAAGATGATTAACATTGAAAAAATCCAACGCTCGGTTGGAATGATAGGTGAATCCGAACAGATTCGGGATATGTTATTGTTAGTAGGACAGGTTGCTGATACTGACATTTCTGTTTTAATAACAGGTGATTCTGGTTCAGGAAAGGAGATGGTTGCGAAGGCAGTTCACAAAAACAGTCGTCGTAAGTTTGAACCATATATTACAGTTAATTGCAGTGCGATTCCGTCAGGGATTATCGAAAGCGAATTGTTCGGCCACAAGAAGGGTTCATTCACAGGTGCTAGTGAAGAACGGAAAGGATATTTTGAAGCTGCTCATAAAGGAACAATATTTCTTGATGAAATCGGTGAAACTCCGTTTGAAACTCAAGCTAAATTACTAAGAGTTATCGAGCAAGGTGAATTCATAAAAGTTGGGGACACCAAAACACAAAAAGTGGATGTTCGAGTTATTGCGGCTACCAACAGAGATTTGGCTGAAGAAGTTCGCAAAGGGAATTTCCGTAAAGATTTATATTTTAGGCTGAAAACTATAACTGTTATTGTTCCTTCACTCAAAGACCATAATTCTGATATTCATCTATATGTGGAGCGTTTTGGTTTGGAGTTTTGTGCAAAGAATGATATCGCATTTAAGGGGTTTTCTGCTGAAGCGATGAAGGTACTTCGTTCGTATCACTGGCCAGGAAACATCAGAGAGTTGAAGAATTTGGTTGAGAGTCTAGTTGTTATGCATCGTGGAAAACGAATCCAAGAGGAGATGGTTCGAAAATCGCTTGGTATCTCTCATTTAGGTATAAATCTAAATTTACCAATATTAGTTGATAGTGATACAGAACAAGTTGAACATGAATTAATGCTAAAACAGTTGTTATTTTTAAGGCAAGATGTAAACGAAATCAAGCAAATGATGTTTAGTGGTAAAGTCGAACCATCAGAAGCAATTCAACCTTCAAATTCTGCATTGTATCTACCACCAGCTAAGCCTTGTCCTGAAGTTCGAGAAATTCCTGTAGATGGACTTCGTGACATAGAAGATGGAAAAGCTACATCAATATTTAGTGATGCAATTGGTGATACAACTATGAATGATTTAGAACATGAAATGATTGAACGAACACTCATTCATTTTGGTCATAATCGTAGAAAAACTGCAAAAGCTCTAGATATTTCTGAGAGAACTCTGTATAGGAAAATTCAAGAATATAAAATCCAGAAAACTGAGGAAGGAAACAATTAATGAGAAAAGTACTGTTGTTTTTATCAATACTCCTTCTTTACAGTTGTGGATTTTATTCACTTAAAGGGTCTCTTCCAGCACATGTTAAGAGTATATCTGTATCACCAGTTGTTAACGAATCTCCAGAGTTTGGAGTGAGTGAAAATGTGGGTGAACAAATTTCAAGTATGTTGATTTCTGAAAATGTTCTAAATGTTACAGGCGAAGATATCGCTGATAGTAGATTGAATGTGTATATAAAATCTGTCTTGGATAAACCATACACATATTCTGCAGGAGATACTTATGAACAAGTGGAAGAGTGGCGAATAACAATAAAAGCAAATGTAGTCTGGTACGACATGACTAAAGATGAAGCGTTTTTTGACAGAGTATTCACTTCTTGGGGTGCTTATGGGAGCGGGGTAGATATCAGCACAGACAATATTGATAACGATGGAGATGGTTTGGTTGATAGCGAGGATGATGATGAATTTGGTTCACCAAGAGAAAGTGCGTTAGAAGTCGCAATTCGTAAATTATCAGAAGATATCATCAACGAAATCACTTCAACATGGTAAACAAATGGTTGTAAAATAGCTTTATAGTAGAAAGTGAAAAGAAGAAATTTGAAAGTGATGTATTGAGCTTTATACTATAAACTTAAGAAGCAAATATAATAAGAAAGAACGAAATGCAAATTGCTAGAATAAACAGAATTAAAGATTTCGATTGTCAAAAAGTTCAACTAAACGGTTGGGTGTATAATTCTCGACGAAGCGGTAAAATAGGATTTTTAATGCTTCGTGATGGATTTGGAATTATACAATGCGTAGTCGTAAAAAATGATGTGGGTAATACCAATTTTGAGGATTTCAAGAGTTTAACCCAAGAAACTTCAATTTCAGTAATTGGGACTGTCGCCAAAAACGACAGAGCACCAGGTGGATATGAAATTCAAACGGAAGATTTTACTATTCACCATTTATCTGAAGGATATCCAATTACTCCCAAAGAGCACGGAACTGACTATCTGATGAATAATCGTCATCTTTGGCTTCGTTCTAAACGGCAACACGCTATTTTGAGAATTCGACATCAAATTATCAAAGCAACAAGAGATTTTTTGGATTCAAATGATTTTACTTTAGTGGATACACCCATATTCACTCCAAATGCTTGTGAAGGTAATACTACTCTATTTGGGACTGAATATTTCGGGGAAACTGCTTATTTAGCTCAATCTGGACAGTTATATGGTGAGGCAAATGCAATGGCTATGGGACGGCAATATAATTTTGGGCCAACATTTCGAGCAGAGAAAAGTAAAACTCGCCGTCATCTAACAGAATTTTGGATGGTTGAACCGGAAATTGCTTACTGTGATTTTGAAGAAAGTATGCACTGGGCTGAAAAAATGGTGGAGTATATCGTTTCTCAAGTATTGCAAAATCACCAACAAGAACTCGGAATATTAGATCGAGATATCACACAACTCGAGAAAGTCAGTGCACCTTTTCCACGAATATCTTATAATGAATGTGTAGAGATGCTTCAAAAAGCTGGATTCGATTTTGAATGGGGTAATGATTTTGGTTCTCCAGATGAAACTTTTATTGCCGAACACTTCGATAAACCAGTTATTGTACATCGTTTCCCTGCTCAAATTAAAGCATTTTATATGAAGCGAGATCCAAAAAATGATAAATTAGCACTCGGAATGGATATTTTAGCTCCAGAAGGTTATGGTGAAATCATCGGTGGAGCTGAGCGTGAATCTGATTATTCAACTTTACTCAATCGAGTTGAAGAGGAGAATTTACCAAAAGAGGATTTTCAATGGTATTTGGATTTGCGTAAATATGGTTCAGTTCAACACGCTGGTTTTGGAATGGGTATTGAACGAGTTGTAGCGTGGATTTGTAAACTTCCACATGTCCGTGAAACAATTCCATATCCCAGAATGCTAGGTCGGTTGAGACCGTGATTGGAGAGTGTGAGAATGGGAGCTGGAGGATCTGGTAGTATACAAGGAAAATTCGTGTACCTTGAGTGTTCTTTAAGAGCTTTGTGGTTTTAAAAAAGAAGAGAAGAAGTGGTGAAAAAGTGAATTGGAGTTATAGAAAACTGGAGAAATGTGAAGAAGGTGTGTTGGAATATCCAAATTTCTGTTTTTCAACTTCAAGTTTCTTATAAACGATGAAAATTGCATTAGCACAGATCAACACAATAGTTGGAGCAATCTCGCAAAACTCAGATGAGATAAAGAGGGTAATTGCAAAGTATTCTTCCCAAGTGGATATTATTGTTTTTCCTGAGATGGCTATTACAGGTTACCCTCCTCAAGATTTACTATTCGAACCAAAATTTATTGTTCAAGTTAAGAAGTATTTGTTAGATATTGCATCAAAAGTTGGTGAAACTCCAGTAATTCTAGGTGCCATCAGAAAAGATGAAAATCAATTATTCAATACGGCTGTTATTATGCAGCATGGAAAGATAATTGGATATCGTGACAAAACTCTATTACCGACTTACGATGTATTTGATGAAGACAGATATTTTACTCCCTCTAAAAAGATTGAACCATTCAAATTAAATATCAAAAATACTGTAGTTTCCTTTGGAGTACAAATTTGTGAAGACTTGTGGGATGAGGATTATTCTGTGAAAGTAAGCGATGAATTAGTGAACAATGGGGCAGAAATTATCATTAATATTTCAGCATCTCCATTTAGTATAGATAAGTTGTCACAACGCATTGCATTAGTTAAAGATAAAGCTAAACACTTAAAGAAACACTTTATCTACTGTAATTTGGTGGGTGCTCAAGATGACCTTGTATTTGATGGAGCTTCGTTTGCAGTTGATTCAAGTGGTAAAATTATTGGTTTGGCAAAATCATTTAAAAGTGAAACCACAATAATTGATACAGAATATTCAAAAGAAACTCATATAATAGTAAAAAGTGAAGAAGAGCAGATTTACAACGCTCTTACATTGGGAGTTAAAGATTATTTCAGTAAAACTGGTCATACTCAAGCGATAATTGGGTTAAGTGGGGGAATTGACTCTGCACTAACAGCAGCAATTGCAGCAAACGCATTGAAACCAAAGAATGTGGTTGGTGTAGCACTTCCTTCAGAGTTCTCTTCTGACCATAGCCTATTAGATGCACAGTTACTGGCAGAAAATCTTATGATTGAATTTAAAGTTATTCCTATAGAAGAAATTAATGCGGAGATGCTCAAATCTCTTGAACCAGTATTTGAGGGAACCAAGTTTGGTTTGGCAGAAGAGAATTTACAAGCTCGTATTCGAGGAAATTTATTGATGGCGATTGCAAACAAACAAAATGCGTTACTACTAAACACGGGTAATAAAACTGAAACTGCTCTCGGATATTGCACTATGTATGGTGATATGGCTGGAGCATTGGGTGTTATTAGCGATTTAAATAAAACCCAAGTTTACTCTGTGTCGAGATGGATAAATAAATTTTATGGAAAAGAGATTATTCCGAAAAACACAATCACAAAACCACCATCAGCAGAGCTCAAACCAGATCAAGTTGATCCATTTGATTACGATTTGGTTAGTCCGATAGTGGATAAAATTGTGATGGAACAGAAATACGCTGACGAGTTAATTTTGGATGGATATGACCCTGAATTGGTGAATGATTTACTTCGTAAAATTCGTCTAGCAGAATATAAGAGACGGCAATCCGCACCGGGAATTCGAATTTCTATTAAAGCATTTGGTATCGGTCGGCGCTATCCTATAGTAAATCACTTCAGAGATGATTAAGTAATTGACAATTTAAATCTGAAAATTGATAATGAACGCTTTTCTCACAAAACATCCCATTTTTAGATTAGTTCCATTTCAAATATTAGCAATTATGCTATTTTCATATTTTGAAATATCTATATTTTTGACTGTTGTATGTTTGGTTTCATTTATACCAATTTTATTTACTCGGTATTATGGTTATGCTGTTCCACTAATTTTAATTTTGCTAATGGGAGTTAGAGTTCAGCAAACAAAGACTAAAATACAAGAATATAGTTCAGAAAAGACTTATCAAATCATCTCAATAGTTGATGATATAAAAAAGAAAAGAAATAACATTCACTACAAGTTGGATGTAGTGAATAGTCCCACAAAATTGTTACTTCGTTCTGTTGATAGTCTGAATGTGCTTCCTAATGATACACTCACCATAAAATGCAAACTTGAGCGACCCTCCTCAGCTCGAAATCCAGGTGCTTTTGATTATAGGAAATTCCTTGAACGAAAAGGAATCTCACATATTGTCTCTAATAACTTTGAAATTGTTGAAATTCAATCAAATGATAATTTGAGTGTCTCAGCTACATCATATAAAATTCGTCAGAATATCAAACAGAAAATTCAGCAATATATAGGTGAGACTTATTCAGGTTTGATGATGGGATTATTGTTAGGTGAAAAAGGAGAGATTCATCCCGAGATATTCCAGAGATTCCAGCAAATTGGGGTAGTGCATATTCTTGCTGTTTCAGGTCTTCATTTAGGTTACATTCTACTGATATTAATGTCACTTTCTGCTGTTTTAAGATTGAAGGATTTGTGGAAGATGATTTTTATCATTTTAGGTTTGTTATTTTATATGGTGTTAACCGGATTCCCAACAAGTGTTGTTCGAGCTGGAATAATGGCAATTCTATATATTTTTGGGAAATACCGAAACAAAATAATTCATCCTTGGAATATTTTAGGCACTACTGGATTTGTTATTTTGTTATGGAATCCATCGCAGTTGTTTGATTTAGGATTTCAATTATCTTTTGGAGCTGTTGCAGGGATTTTGTATGTTCATCCACAAATTGACAAGTTGCAGGAAAAATTGAAAATTGTCAAAAAACTAAGAAAGAAGAAAATTCCACGAGGGATATTCGATTTGATGTTTGTATCATTTGGAGCACAAATGGGGACATCTCTACCAATCGCACTAACTTTTTATTCAATTCCAGTTTGGGCGGTGTTTGGTAATTTACTTGCTGTTCCTCTTGCTGGAATTTCAGTCATAGCAGGACTAATAACTTTGCTAATGGATATCCTCTCAACTTCAATTGCTTCAATTTACGGAAACGCTGGATGGTTATTGTTACGATGTCTTGATTATGTAAGTTATGGTTTGGAGCAAATTCCACTTTCAAGAGTGATGGTTGGTGGTATTTCACTATTAAATCTGATAATTTTATTTACCTCAATTGTCGTTATGTTCAGTTTTGGATTTAGGAAGTATCATAAAAGATTGCTTTTTTCTACACTTATAATCTGGAATATTTTTGTTTGGCAGACGATATTTGAAAGTCCTTCAGTTCGATTTACTTTCCTGGATGTTGGACAGGGAGATGCTTGTATTATCGAGGATGAAGAAAATACAATTCTGATTGATGCGGGTTATTGTGGATTTGGAAAAGATTATGGGAAATGGGTGATTTTACCTTATCTAAGATATCGTGGAATTAATAATGTTAACCTTGCGATTATGTCTCATCCACACGCTGACCATATTGGAGGATTTCAAACTTTATTGAAGGAAGTTGGAATTGAACAAGTTTGGGATACTCATAACGATTATCAATCAAAATTGTATCGAAACATCCTAGAGGAATCAGACAAGAATGAAATTACGATAGACATCCCAAAGCCTGGAGAGATTTATGAGTTTGGTGAGTTAACATTGACAATATTATATCCTGATAGTATTAGCTCGCTGAATGTACGAAACATCAACAATGCTTCGTTGATTATCAGAGTTGATCATGGAGATAATTCATTTTTGTTTACAGGTGATGCAGAAGAAAAAGCTGAAATGATGTATAAGAAGGTTGGAGAGTTTATTGATGTAGATGTGATAAAAGTCGGACATCATGGTTCTAAAACCAGTTCCTCGCAAGAAATTGTTAATTTGTGTTCCGCTGATATTGGAGTGATTTCTTGTGGATTGAACAACAAATTCGGACATCCATCACAAAAAATAATTGAACGCTGGGAAAATACCGGAACTGTGATATATAGAACAGATGAGGATGGAGCTATTACAATTGAGTCGAAAACTAATAGTCAACAGTTGAAAGTGATTCGAAAATAGAAGAAGTAACTCTGACAGTAGACAGATAACTTAAAATCCAACAGGATAGAAAATGTAAATAATTTATTCTTTGTGTTTATTATTAAATAGGTTGTTAATTTATAGTATAAATATTAATCACAAAAGATGATAATGGAAGGGATATTATGAGTGAAATTCTCCCAAAAGTAAAAAATTATATGACTACAAAAGTCATTAGTGTTAAACCTGAAATGGATGTTTGTCGAGCAATTGAATTATTACTTGATCACAGAATATCCGGTGCTCCAGTAGTAAATGATGAAAATGAATTGGTTGGTATATTGTCCGAAAAGGATTGCATACAGATTATGGCAAACGAAAGCTTTCACGATGTTCCGTGTGGATCAGTTTCAGATTATATGACTGAACCCTGTAAAACACTTCATCCCAACGATGATATTTATACTGCAGTTGATATGTTTTTACACAGTACGTATCGAAGAGCTCCTGTTTTAGAAGACCATAAACTTGTTGGAGTTATTAGTCGTAGAGATATTCTAAAAGCTATTCAAAAAGCAACTGGAAATCTTAAAGAAGATGAATACAAAACAGGTTATTTAACCGAAGATATGAAGAAAAATTTGGGATAATGGTCATTGATATTTTGTAACTTATAAATTGTTTAGGGGGGAGAATTATTTTAAAGCATTTTCTATTTCTCTTAGTTGTTTGTTCAATTGTTTTCACAGAAGAAAGTACAATTGGATTTTTACAGAAAGCTGATAATCATTCTATTGTAAATTTGATCATTGAATCTGATTACGATATTTATGGTGTTCAATTTCAAATAAAATACAATCCAAATGAAATTATGTTGGCTGAGATGTTACCTTTAATTGATGGATTTACTTTTGAATATGTTGAAGAAGAACAAGGAACCGTAAATGGATTTATATTCAGTTTGAAGGGAAACGAACTTCTTTCAGGAGAAAATACAGCTAACATTGTTAGTGCCGAATTTTCTGGAGTTGATAATTTTACAGGAATTAGTGTAGTTGATTTTAATAATACAATTATTGCAGGACAGCACGGTGAAGGGTTAGAATCAAAAATTACTACTCCAAAATTTGAAATCGATATTCCTGCCTCGTATCAAGCTGATTTATTTTCGGATTTCAGAACAGAGTTATATCAAAACTTCCCAAATCCATTTGACTCTTCAACTCAGATTGATTACACAATTTCTTCTTCAGGAATTGTTAATATTGTAGTGTTAGACGATGATGGAAATGAAGTGAAAACATTGGTAAGTGATTTCGTTGATAATGGATCATATAGCATCGTTTGGGATGGGATTGATAAGTATGGAAGAACTATGCCAAATGGAATGTATTTTTTGAAAATGGTTGCACCTAATTTTGAGAAAATGATTTTGATGACATTAGTCAAACAATAAAGATGGAAGTTGTAGTTAATCCTAAATCTCCTAAATGGAGGTTTTTTTCTATTAAAGTAAAAACTTGTTTCATAAGAATAATTTGGAATAATATTAGTTACTGAATTTTGGAATATAGAATTATTACATTATGGAAAAAAAAGTACTTATAATTGGAGCTGGAGAAGTTGGATATAATCTTGCCAAAACTCTTAGTGCGGAGGATTATGAAATTACAATTGTGGATAATGATCCAAAAAAATGTGAATTTATTGGAAGCACAATTGACGCAAAAGTTTTTGAGGGAGATGGAACCTCACAGCGTGTACTTCAGCAAGTTAATATGGAAGAAATCGACATCCTTCTTGGATTGACAAGAGTTGATGAAGTTAATATTGTTGCTGCCCGTATTGGTAGAAAACTAGGAGCAAAGAAAATAATATGTCGTCTTAGAAGTACAGAATATTGCCATAAAAATGCAATCATAACTCCAGAACAGTTTGGTATTGATCATGTAACCTACCCTGAAAGGGCTGCTCAACGAGAGATTGAACGATTGATAAGACAATCATCAGCTGTTGAAATTCAAGAATTCAACGATGGAAAAATAATGATGGTCGGAATAAAACTAGAACCATCATCACCATTGATTGGTAGAACTGTACAAAATATTGAATTATCCAATCCATTTATACACCATAAACTTGTGGTGGTTAACAGGGGAGAATCTACTTTTATTCCACATGAGAATACTGTCTATGGCAAGAATGATATAGTGTATTTTGTTGGTAAAGCTCATGACATATCAAAAATTCAACAAATGGCAGGTAAACCTGCAATTGATGTGAAGAGTATTATGATTTTGGGAGCTAGTAAAATTGGACGATTATTAACAAGATCACTACAAAAAGACTTTAATGTAAAATTAATTGAAAAAAATAAATCAAAGGCTATCGAAATGGGTATGAAATATCCGGAAGCGTTGATATTAAACGGAAGTGGAACAGATATCGGATTTTTGGAATCTGAAGGAATCAATGAAACTGATATTTTTATTTCAGTTACAGATAATGAACAAACCAATATCTTATCTGCGATGTTAGCCAAACACCTTGGAGCAAAGCAAGTATTTCCTCATATCACTACTACTAGTTACCTACATGCAGTCCGTCGAATTGGTGTAGATGTTGTCATTAGCAAAAATATATCTGCTGTAAACGAAATCATTAATTTTATTCGAAGTGAAAAAGGGAAAAGTTTTACTGTGTCTCGTTTTGATGAACTAGATATCGAAGCTCTAGAATTAACTGCTGGTCACGAAAGTAAGTTTGTCAGAAAGAGATATAGCATCAATAAAATTCCTGAAGATATTGCACTTGGAGCAATAATCAGAGGAGATAATGTCGAAATTCCAAATCCACATTCTGTAATTCATCCGAATGATCAACTATTATTGTTTACCAAACCAGCGTGTGTTCAAAATGCTGAAACAATATTCCAGTAAATTATGCATAAAAAAATAATTGCTCATATTCTTGGGATTATTTTGATTTTCCTTGGAGTATTTATGCTCCTATCTTCAGGGTTGAGTTTAATCTATGGCGAGAATGACTTATTCGCATTATTGCAATCAGCTATTGGATCGATAGGTTTAGGTGCGGTAGTAGCTTGGTTCACTCGAGGCAGAATTGAGTTAACCACAAAAGATGGTTTTGCAATAGTAACGCTAACTTGGATTGTTACAGCTTTCGCTGGTGCATTTCCGTTTTACTTGAGTGGATGCATTCCAAACTTCACTGATGCATTTTTCGAGTCGATGTCTGGTGTAACAACAACCGGTGCATCCATCCTTGGAAATCCAAGTACAATGCCTCATCTAGAAAACGGTATTGAAAGTTTACCTCACGGAATTCTATTTTGGAGGTCATTTATCCAGTGGATTGGTGGGATGGGAATTATAGTTTTCACGATTGCAATACTTCCGTTGTTGGGTGTGGGTGGTGTTCAACTATTTAAAGCAGAAGTACCCGGACCTGTGGCAGATAAAATTAGTCCAAGAGTACGTGAAACTGCTAAGTATTTGTGGTTAGTATATGTAGGTTTCACATTTGCAGAAATGATTCTACTTGGTATTAGTGGAATGGATTGGTTTGATGCTGTATGCCATTCATTTACAACAATGCCTACCGGTGGTTTTTCTACAAAAAATCTAAGTATTGCCTATTATGATAGTTCTTTCATCCACTACATTATCATCTTTTTTATGTTTGCAGCAGGGATAAATTTCTCTCTTCACTTTAGGGCTGTAACAGGGGATGTGAAATCATACATCAAAGATAGAGAATTTAGAAATTTCTTGGGTTTAGCGGTTTTAGTTACATTGGTTATTTTTGTTGCTCGAGTAATTCAAACTCAACAATTTAATCACGAAAACATCAGAGATTCACTCTTTCAAACTGTATCAATTGTAACAACTACAGGTTACGGGTCAGCAGATTATGAGTTGTGGTTGCCCGTGGCTAAATTTATACTATTATCTTTAATGTTTATTGGTGGAATGGGTGGGTCAACAGGTGGTGGTATGAAAGTTGTCCGAGTTATGTTGATACTAAAATATATAGCAATGGAAACGAGACGACTATTGCATACTAGAGCAATTATTCCGATGCAAATTGGGGGTAAACATGTCAGCTCAGATATAGTAAGAAATACTCTTGGATTTTTCTTGTTTTACATTTTTATTTTTGCTTTAACAACTGTTCTATTAACGATGATGAATGTAGATTTAATATCTTCGATTGGAGCATCAGCATCAGCACTTGGGAATATCGGTCCGGCATTGGGTAGCTTTGGACCTTCTGACAACTATGCTCTTCTGCATCCTCTCGGTAAATGGTTATTATCATTTTGCATGCTCTTGGGTCGTTTAGAGATATTTACCGTAATGGTATTCTTTAGTAGGAGTTTTTGGAGAAAGTAGTTCTGGATATCTGATTTTGAGTTTTAGATTTTTACTAATTCTGTTAATAAAATAAATTAGAGATTAACAATTACTCAATCAATCCAAACTATATTTAGTCATTATTTCCTTAATTCAATTTCTGTAAAACTGTTTTTGCAGAAGGAACCATTTCAAAGAAATTGGTTAATTGTTCGCAGGGAAAGTCTGTGCAATGAGCGCAATTGATAACACCTCGTTCTATTCCGCATTTACGAATTTCACAAACATTACAATGATTAAAAACACAACCATCTGATAAACATCCTTCGCAGTTTATATCTTCAGTTTTGATATCTGCATTATATTCTTTTGACCATATCTCGGCAACTTTTGCTCTTTCAACATCGTCATTACCTTTAGTTGCAATATACGCTTGACAATCGTTACAAATTAATCCACAATATGCAATTATTTTATTCATAATATCTCCAATTTAGTTTGTAAAATCAGAAAGTTCCTTAGAATAAAGTAGCTTCTTCACTTTCAAATATTTTCCCACAAATACCAAACTGCGGTGGTACAATACGGACTCCATAATTTACGAATATTTTCATAATTTTCTTTAGTTGCTTCAAATTTATAAACTTCCACCAATGCTTTTTGAATTGCTAAATCATCAATTGGAAAAACATTTGGTCTCCCAAGGGAGAATATTAGAAACATCTCAGCTGTCCATCTTCCAATCCCTTTTACTTGGATTAAGTGATTGATAATTTCTGTATCTGTCATTTTAGGGAATTCCACTGGAGTTATTGTTCCATCAATGAATTTTGAAGATAAATTTCTCAAATATTCAAACTTTTGATTCGATATTCCTATACTTTTCAGTTTGTCTTTGTGTATTTCCAAAACTTGCAACGGAGTTGGAAATTTATCTTCTGGAAACAACAATCTGAACCGTTTGAGAATTGTTCTTGCTGCTTTCATAGAGATTAATTGGTGGATTATGGATTCTACCAATATATGAAAAGCATCAGAATTCAGTTGAAGTGTGCAATCTCCAACCCTATCAATTATTTTTGATAATATCGGATCTCTTGATTTTAGGATGTGGATTTCTTTTTCAAACATTATGTTCATAAATCATTTTAATGTGGGGGAGACCATCCTCTTTGAATTCTTCTCCAATTGTCATAAATCTCAATTTTTTGTAAAACTGTATCAAATAGGTTTGTGCGTGTAAAATAATTTTATCTGTATTTTGCTTGATTGCATAATCAATCAAGAATTCTACTATTAGTTTTCCAAACCCATTTTTGCGATGTTCTTTTAGCAAGGCAATTCGCTCGAGTTTCGTTGCATTTTCAATATCTCTGCAGCGAGCACACCCAATTGGAAATTCGTTTAGTAAAACGATGAAGTGGATGGCTTCATTTTCAAATTCATCAAATTCAATTTTTACTGAAACTTTTTGTTCTCTACAGAACACCTGTTTCCGAATTGCAAATACCTGTTTCAGATCTTCATCATTCTGAACCTTACGAATGTTAATTGGATTAGTCATCTGAATTTCTAAGATTATTTGCAAATTGGTTGTCATACAGCTTGTAATATTTTCCATTTTGTTTTAGCAATTCAGTATGATTTCCTTCTTCAATAATTTTACCGTTTTGGATTACCAAAATTCTATCTGCATTGCGAATAGTGGATAACCGATGAGCAACTACAAAACTAGTTCTATTGGCAACCACAGTGTGAATTGCTTTTTGAATGAGATATTCTGTTTCTGTATCGACTGATGAAGTTGCTTCATCCATTATCAAAATAGCAGGATTTGCTAGCAAAGCACGGGCTAAAGACAGTAATTGTTTTTGTCCAGTACTTAAATTGGTTCCACCTTCCTCAATTGTAGTTTGGTATCCATCTTCAAAACCTACAACAAAAGGATGGCAATAAGCTAGTTTAGAAGTTGAAACAATTTCCTCATCTGTTGAAGTGGGATTGCCGTAGCGGATGTTATCCATTACAGTCCCGCTGAAAAGGTGTGGCTCTTGCAATACAACCCCTAAATTAGATTGAATCCAATGCAATGGAAGTTTAGTGTAGTCGTTATCGTCAATAAGAATTTTGCCAGATGTAGGTTCGTAAAATCTTCCTACAAGATTTGCAATTGTAGTTTTGCCACCGCCGGTTTCTCCGACGAGTGCAATAGTTTCACCAGCTCTCACTTTGAGATTGAAATTCTGTAATACATCTTGACCTTCTTTGTATTTGAATCCAACGTTTTCAAATATAACATTACCAGTTAATTTTTTAGGTTGGTTAGACTTTGAACAAACAGAATCAATTATTTCAGGTTTAGTCTCGATGAGCGTTATAATTCTTTCAGCAGACGCTTGAGCGTTTTGGAGTTCGGCAAATATATGTGCTAACTCCCTAATTGGAATAAAAAAGAAATCAGCATAGGAAATGAACATAACTAAAGTTCCATATGAGATAACACCCATAATAACTCCGTTACCTCCTGCCCATATTGCCAATGCAGAACCAACAATTGAACCGGTTAAAACCATCGGCAAGAATAATGCAGATTGTACCGCAGCACGATAGGAAGATTGAAACATCGTGTTAGTCAATTTTCCAAATTCCTTGAAGTTTGCATCTTCACGAACCAAAGATTTGGTTGTTACTGCACCCATTATTCCTTCGTTAAACGAAGCAGTAATTTTGGAATTAGTTTTACGCACAGTTCGATAACTTTTTAGTATTTTAACCTGAAACTTTCCGCTAATCCAAGCAAGAAATGGAGTAACAGATAATACGACTAATGCTAACTTCCAATTGACGATGAACATTGCAATAGCAATTCCAAACATTAGAGTAAATCCCCAAACAAAGTCAACCAATCCCCACGCAATAATATTTGAGAGTTTTGTGGTGTCGGAAGTCATACGGGCCATCAACCACCCAACTGGAGTTTTGTCGAAATATGAAAATGAGAGTTCTTGTAATTTTGAGAATGCAGATTTACGGATACCGTAACTAACTCCGGTTTCAACTTTTCCAGCCATCACGATAAAGAAAAAGACATTAAATGATTGAAGTAAAATTATAGAAATGAATATAATAGCTAATGGAGTAATTCGGTGAATTTCACCTGTTGTAACAATATTGTCAATTACATATCGAGTTAGCATCGGCATAGCAATGTCAACTCCGGCTACACTCATCATAGCAACTGCAAGATAAAGCATATATTTCCGATAAGGAAGAGCGAATATTAGGATTTTCTTCCAAACCTCAAAATCAAATTGCTTTGTATATTCTGTTTCTCTTTTTTCTTTCATTTAACTATAAAGTTTAATCTTTTAGTGTTGTTACTAATTTCTCTAATTTTATACTGATTTCGAATTTTGCTCTTTTTTCCTGCATTCTATAAACAACTGTTATTCTCCAGTTTGCATATTCCAAATTCTTCTGTAAAGACCTTCTTCTTTAATTAAATCAAAATTATTTCCGGTTTGTATTATTTCTCCTTTATCAAGGACAATTATATTATCAGCACTTACTGCAGTGCTTAAACGATGTGATATAACAATTGTGGTAGATTGTCCTTTTCGCTCAATCAATGCATTTTGGAGTTGAGTTTCTGTATCTGTATCCAAGGCACTCAATGAGTCGTCGAAAATCAAAATGGGTGGATTCTGCAACAACGCTCTTGCAATAGCAATTCGTTGTCTTTGACCACCAGACAAAGTAACACCTTTTTCTCCAACAGGAGTATCGTAACCCTTTTCAAAAGACTGGATTTCATTGTGAATTGCTGCAATTTGTGAAACTTCCAGTAATTCCTCCTGAGACACATTCTCGGTTTTTCCTAAACTGATATTTTCTTGTAGAGTTTTTGAATATAAAAACGGTTCCTGCAATACAATCCCAATTTGACTCCGAATGTATTTACGATTAAATTGATTTAATTCCTTTCCATCAATTTTAATTGACCCGTCATCGTAGTTCCAAAGTCGAGGTAATAGATTAACCAAAGTTGATTTACCAGAACCTGTTGGTCCAAATAAAACAACTGTTTGACCATTTTCAACTTTAAAAGAGATATTTTTTAGAATTGGTGTATCTGAATTGTAAGAGAAATTCAGTTTGTTGAATTCAATATTACCAGATATATCTTCTTTAAGTGAAACTCCAAGGTTGTCTTCCTCGGGATAATTCAAAACTTCATTTATTCTTTCTACAGAAACAAACGCTTTACCCAAATCTGCTAAAATTCGTCCTGTTTGCCTAATAGGCCAAAGTATGTATTCCATGAGTGTGAAAAATGCGACCATCGTTCCGAGAGTAATATCTCCATTGATTGTCATAATTGTGCTACTTATTAATACTAATCCAGTTTGAGAATATATGAGAAAATCTGACACACCCCAGTAGATTGCCAACAGTTTGATAAGGCTGTAGGAATAACCTCGGTAATCATTATTTTTCTCATCGAATTTTCTTTTCTCAAATGTTTGTCGAGCAAATGCTCTAACAACTCTAATTCCGGTAAGATTTTCCTGTAGGACAGCTGTCATTGAACCTTCAGCCTCATCTGCAGTTTTAAAATAAGAGCGAATCTTCACAAAAAATACAAATGCAAAAATCAAAATAAGTGGAACCAAACTGACTGAAATCAAAGTCATTTTTGCGTTCATCGTCAACATAATTGGAATAATCAAAGTTATCATCATTGTTGCTCGACCTATTTCTACAACTTGCACAGAAAGAAAACGACGAATAGTTTCTACATCTGAAGTGCATCGTTGGATAAGGTCACCTGTTTTGGTTTTCGAATGGTATTTTACAGGAACTTTTTGAAGATGATTATATAGTTTGTTTCTCAAATTCTGTGCAATGGATTCTGAAGCTCTTGCGGACCATCGTCCTTTAATGTAATCGAAAAAACCTCTGATGATTGACAATGTAATCATAAAAATAGCAGCTATCCACAAATTGTGACGAATAACATTAGTTCCACCAAAGAACTTTACAAAAGTTTTAATAAAAGTTGGGGCTTCCATTGGTTTACTACCGATGATGGAGTCTATTGTGGTTCGTATAATCATAGGTGTTGCGAAAGACAACAATGTAGCAATACCGATTGCCATAATCGCACCCGTATACAATACACGGTTGCCAACCATAAATTTCAACATTGCTCTTAAGTTTTGGATATTTTGTTTCCTGCTAAAATTCTAATAGATAAGTACAGATAAATTGAGAGCAAAGTACAATCCACGACAAGGGAAATATTCAACAAAATTTTTACCTATGTAACAATATAACCGTCATTTCAAGATACTGTTAATTAGTTTGTCCCAACCTAAATCTTTAACTCTATTTTTCATTATACGATAACCATTTCCATAATCAACAGAAGGATCTTTCATCATAATCTCGAGTTGAATCTTAGAAAACTGAGTTTTATCATTTTCGTAAATTATCATTGAACCGAGATTGCATACACCTTCAACTATAGATGAGTGCATCTCGATATCATGTTCTTGAATCCATATATGTAGATACTCGTGAGCCAAAACAGCTTCAAATTCAGTCTGAGGAAGTCCAAACAAAATATAGATTGTATATTTTTTACTGATTAGAATATCATTCAATATCTCAATCTCAGTATGTGTAAAACCTTTTAGATCTGAATGATGGACATTTCCAGATTTTTCAGATAATTTGTTTTTGTTAACAAGTATTACAGGTACATTACTTGGTATTCCTGTAAAATATTTTTCATTTAATTGTAGCAAAACAGACTGCTTAGAGTCATTTATTGATGAAAGATCTTCGACCATAGTAGCTGCACAAGGAGTACAAATGAATCTTCCGTCATTAAATTGAAATCCACCTTTTGTTATTTTTGCTGAAATCAATCTCCCACAAGAGTTACAGAATTTTCCTTCATTTTCGTGTTTTGAGTGATAGACATTTCCCCAAGCATCTTCTAGATAACTATGTTCAATAGGAAGTAGGCACACATCACATTTCAGCAATATACTATTTCTATAGCAAGGTTCGTGATAGTATTTTGAATTATCGATGATGAATTCTGATGTTATAGGCTTGCTACAGTATTCGCATACAAAGCAGTTAGGATGAGCTTTATTACTATCGATTTGAACATATTCACCAAGAATCTTGGATTTACAAAAATAACATTGAATATCTCTGGTATATGCAGTGGGTGTTGAGATAAAGTTTAAAACTATTAAGATGAGTGGTATAATTTGTTTCATTATTGTAAAATTCATTTGTAAAAGTTTCCTAAATTTACAATAAGTGAAGTAATATGATTTCATTCAAATAAACGAGGTATTAAATTTTATGAAAATCGGAATACTAACAGCCGGGGGAATTGCCCCTTGCTTATCAGCATCAATCGGAAGATTAATTCAACAATATACAAAATATTTTCCCCAAGCTGAGATAATTGGATATCTCCACGGATATAAAGGATTATTGTTAGGAAATTCTATCAAAATTACTGAACAGGTCAGACAAAATGCAGAGTTACTTTACAAATTTGGCGGGACTCCGCTAGGCAATAGTCGAGTAAAATTAACCAACACAGAAAACTGTAAGGAAATGGGTTATATAAAAGATGATGAAAATCCATTAGAAGTTGCTTCAAAACAATTACAGATGGATGGAATTACGATTCTACACACAATTGGGGGAGATGATACAAACACTTCTGCTTCTGATTTATCGGATTATCTTTCAAAACACAACTATTCGCTTACTGTTGTTGGTTTACCAAAAACAGTTGATAATGATGTCTATCCTATTCAACAAACTCTTGGTGCTTGGACAGCATCAGAACAAGGAGCGATTTTCTTTGAAAATATAGTCAATGAAAATACAACTAGCTCTCGTCAATTGATAATTCACGAAATAATGGGTAGAAATTGCGGATGGTTAACTGCTGAAACAGCCCGTGAATACAGGAGTAGATTATCAAATCGCACATTTCTCCCTGAGGTTTTGGTAGAAAAATCAAAATGGGATATAGATGCAGTTTATATTCCTGAAATGAAATTTAATATTGAATTAGAAGCCATACGACTCAAAAAAATAATGGACAGAAAAGATTGTGTTAATATCTTCCTGAGTGAAGGAGCTGGACTGGATGGTATTGTTAAAGAGATGAAAAGAAATAATGAAGAAGTTAGACTCGATGCGTTTGGTCATGTGAGGTTGGATGAAATAAACCCGGGACAATGGTTTGCAATACAATTTTCAAAAATGCTGGATTCAGATAAAGTATTAGTTCAAAAAAGTGGATATTTTGCAAGGTCTGCTATTGCAAATAATCAAGACCTTGACTTAATTAAAAGAACAGCTGATTTAGCTGTGAAATTTGCATCAAAAGGGCAAAGTGGGGTCATTGGTTTAGATGAAGAGGATGGTGGTAAATTGAATTGTATAGATTTTTCACGAATTAAAGGTGGTAAACCATTTGATGTCAACAAAGATTGGTTTGTTGAATTACTACAAGATATTGGTCAAGAGGATAAAAGTTAGGAGAAAAAATGTCAATACATTACAAGGAATTAGGATTAGTTAATACAAAAGAGATGTTCCAAAGAGCGATGGATCTGGGTTTTGCTGTACCTGGATATAACTTCAATAATATGGAACAGTTACAGGCGATAGTTCAAGCGTGTGTTGAAACTGGATCCCCCGTGATATTACAAGTATCTGCAGGTGCAAGAAAGTATGCAAATCAGACAATTCTCCGTTACTTAGCACAAGGTGCTGTTGAGTATTCAAAGGAACTTGGCAAAGCAATTCCAATTGCACTTCATTTAGATCACGGAAATTCTTTTGAGTTATGCAAAAGTTGTATTGATATGGGATTTTCATCAGTAATGATAGATGCTTCTCACTATCCATTTGATGAAAATATCATCATTACTAAAGAAGTTGTAGAATATGCTCATAAATTCGATGTAAGTGTTGAAGCTGAACTTGGAATTTTAGCAGGAATAGAGGATGATGTGGTCGCTGAAGAATCAACATATACCAAGCCTGAGGAAGTCATTGAATTTGCTGAAAGAACAGACTGTGATTCGTTGGCAATATCAATAGGAACTTCTCACGGCGCATTTAAATTTACTTATGATCAATGTACTAAAAATGAAAACGGTCATCTAATTCCACCTCCATTAAAGTTTGATGTACTTAAGGCTGTTGAAGATAAATTACCAGGATTCCCAATTGTTTTACACGGTTCTTCTTCAGTTCCACAGGATTTAATTCAAAATATAAATGAGTATGGTGGAGCACTCAAAGATGCAATAGGAATTCCAGAAGAACAACTGAGACAAGCATCGAAATCTGCAGTCTGCAAAATTAATATAGATTCTGATGGCAGATTAGCAATGACTTCTGCGATACGAGAAACCCTAGCCAAGAATAAGGATGTATTTGACCCAAGGAAATTCTTTGGACCAGCCCGAAATGCACTTAAAGAATTGTATATGAGGAAAAACAGAGAAGTACTTGGATGTGCAGAAAGATATTGATTATTTGTTGTTTTTGTTGATGGAGAGCTTACAAGGTTGGGTGAATGTTTGAACGGATGCCATGCAAATACATAGAAAACTACTCAGTCCAGGAATCCAGCAATTGAAACAAATAAAGAAGAATTAGTAAATTGACTAAATATTCTATGTGTTCTAGGCTATTTATAGCTTCGATGGTGACATATTTAGTTGGTTATGTGTTACATCCCGCATAATAACTCATTATGTTTAATTGATAAAGAAGTGTTAAAT
>CAZSJY010000010.1:0-41635 GCA_964607375.1 uncultured bacterium | reverse complement strand
GTTGTAATGTAATGGTCACTAAATCACCATCTGCATCGCTTACATCATAGTAAATATCCACTATTTTACTGCCATCAGTGCGTTGGTTTGCAGTTACATTTTCAACTATAGGAGGGGCAGATAGTAGAATTGATGTTAAGATTAAGGTTATGGTTAGTTTTTGCATCATAGTTAGTCCTTTTGTAAAGTAATAAATTTATTTTAAATTATAAAATGAGTCTTATTATTTTTCTCGGAATGGGTCGTAAAATCACAGGCAGTTATGAGAAAAAGTATTTCAATAATCTGATGAATTTAATACATAAATCAATTTTTCTCCAAAACAAAAATACAATTTCAATGACACTTGGATAGACCTTGTTTACAGATGTGCAATTTAAAAGTATTTTATTATTTAATCTGAGTTTTTCTGTGTAATCTGTTATACCTCTGCATCGGAATAAATCCCAATGCTAAATCAAATAAACCACGCTAAAGCGTGCTGTTGAAAAACCAACAGGGCGGTTCCCACAATTTTAATAAACCGTTAAAACGGTTTTTATTCTCTTTTGTCTGAATTTGGATTTACCAGATTACTGGATGATTGGATTTCCCCATCAATCCTATTATCCCTAAATCCAATTAACCTGCCCATAAAACGCTTGCGTTTGAGGGTCCAAATTCTGACATTGTTATTTCTATCCTTTTGTCTGAATCGCTGATTTACTAAGATTACACTAATTCCGCAGATGTTTTAATCTGCCTGCCCCGCCCGCCTGACATCTTTCGGGCAGGTAGGGAAGAATGACCGTTTCGGGATGTCTTCAGTGTAATCTGTTTCATCTGTGATTCTAACATTTTCCTATCCCCTCGCATTTTGCGGAGGAGTTTCTTTGTGCATCGGAATAAATCCCAATGCTAAATCAAATAAACCACGCTAAAGCGTGCTGTTTGCAAACTACTTTATAAAATTCAGAAAATGCAAAAAAAACCCGATAAAAATTATCGAGGATAGACGCTACAAGGAATAGTGCTGAAGGCGGGACTCGAACCCGCACAGGAGGTCTCCCACTGCCCCCTCAAGACAGCGTGTCTACCAGTTCCACCACTTCAGCTATAAACTACTATTCGGTTTCTGAGGTTTCTTCTGCTGGAGCTAAATCCACAGGAGCTTCAATATCTAGAGTTTCATTTTGAGCTTTTTGGCTAATAATACTCTCATTAGATTGAACTTCTGTTCCAGGTACACCAATAAAATTGATGAGTAGAGCTAAACCAACAAACAATATAGCTAAAGTTCCGGTTACTTTTAGTAAAAGTTTATCAGCACCTTGTCCACCGAAAGCGGCGTTTATGGCTGTTCCACCCATTGCAGAACCCATACCACCTGTTTTGCTTGATTGCATTAGAATAATTCCAACCAACATTAATGCAACAACTGTAAAAATAAAAACAAGTATTCCGTATAACATTTTATTTTCCTTTATCTAAATGATTTATAAATTTCATAAAAACTTTCTATGTTGAGTGATGCCCCACCTATGAGGAATCCATCAACACCTTCAATTGAATTTAATTCTTCGGCATTATCTGGAGTTACACTTCCGCCATACAATACTGAAATTTGTTGTCCGTTAAATCCTAAATTATTAAGAATATTCCGTACAGTTTTATGTGCATCCAGAATCACCTCAGGAGATGCTGTTTTCCCAGTTCCGATTGCCCAGACCGGTTCATATGCGATAACTAGATTTTTAGTATCAGATGGATTTACATCCCTTAATGCAGATTTCAACTGATTTAACAATACAGATTTTGTATTCCCAGATTCTCTTTCTTCAAGAGACTCTCCAATGCACAAAATCGGGTGAAGGCCATCCTCTAAAACTCGCAGTAGCTTTTTGTGAATAAATTCATCCTCCTCCAAAAAAACATGTCTGCGTTCAGAATGGCCCAAAATCACCCACACACAACCCAAATCTTTTAGCATTGAAGCAGAAACTTCGCCAGTAAAAGCTCCGTGAGTTTCATTGTGCACATTTTGTGCTCCAATTTCAATAGAACTATCTACCACCTCTTTTACAGAAAATAGTGCCGTAAACGGGGGGCACAAAATAATTTTAACTTGAGTATTATACAAGTCTTTTATTTTAAGGTTTTGAACAAATTGAATACTCTCACTGTGAGTTTTATTCATTTTCCAGTTGGCAATACAATATCGTTGTCTGTTCATTTTAGTCCAATGCCTTAAATGCTGGTAAATAAATTCCACTTAATAATTCTAAAGATGCTCCGCCACCAGTAGAAATATGAGTAAAACCTTGTTGCATCGAACATCTTTCTACTGCAGCAGCAGTATCTCCACCACCAATAATAGATGTTGTACCACCAGAAGTTAAATTAGAAATTGCAGATGCTATTGACTGAGTTCCAGTTGCAAAGGAAGGAATCTCAAACACACCAAGGGGACCGTTCCATAAAATAGTTTTAGAATCTTGCAATTCCATCTCAAATATTACACATGTTTCAGGACCAATATCTAAACCCATTTCGTCATCATTTAAATCTTCTAATACCGATACACGCCAATGTGCATTTTCTGATAATTCCGGTGCACACACAGTGTCAGTAGGTAAGATAATCGGAACACCTTTCTTTTCGGAAAGTTTTAACAATTCTTCAGCAACAGAAAGATTTTCTTCATCAATTTTAGATGCACCAACATTTTTACCCTGAACTTTCAGAAATGTGTATGCCATCGCACCACCTATTAGAATTTTATCAGCAGATTCTATTAGATTTTTGATAAGCTCAATTTTACCAGAAACTTTAGATCCACCCAAAACTACTGTATAAGGATGTTCAGGAGAATCAACCGCTTGAGAAAGATAATTCCGTTCATTTTCAAGCAAAAAACCTGCACTGTTCTCTTTCATGAATTGCAGAATACCTACATTAGATGCGTGTGCTCTGTGTGCAGTTCCAAAAGCATCGTTAATGTAAAAATCAGCGTGGTTCGCTAATTTTTTTGCAAATTCTAAATCGTTTTTTGTTTCACCTGTATAGAATCTTAAATTTTCAAGTAAATGGATTTCACCAGATTTTAGTTCATTTGAAAAAGATATCGCTTGCTCTGATATGCAATCGTTTGAGAAAAATACATCTTTATCCAAAATTTCTTCTAAAACAAAAGCAACAGGTTCAAGTGACATTTCTGGAATAACCTTACCCTTTGGTCGTCCTAAATGTGACATCAACACAATCGATGCTCCCATAGTTAAACAGTGCTTAATAGTTGGTAATGATGCACGAATTCTAAAATCATTGGTTACCTCGCCACCTTGAATAGGTACATTGTAATCCACACGAATCAAAACTCTTTTGCTTGCAATATCTAAATCAGTTATCTTTTTCATAAATCTGTGTTCAATTTAGTCAGATAATTTGGAAACAAATGCAGACATCAAACAAGAGTTTTAGTAGGTAGCGTTTTTTTGAATTGATCACTCCAAAGGCGTTCCAATTGTTATTATTCCTACCCATTTTACATCATTTTCTTTAAGTATATTAGCACAAGAATTAGAAGTTGCACCAGTTGTAAGCACATCATCAACCAATAAAATTCTTGAGTATTCTAATTTCTTGTTAATCACAAAAGCATCATCCATATTATTCCGCCGAGTTTCAATATCAAGTGAAGTTTGTGATACCGTCCATCGATACCTCTTTATAATATTACTACTAACTGGGATTTTTAGCAATTTTGATAATTCATCTGCTATACATTCTGCTTGATTAAATCCTCTCTCTCGGTATTTTACCTTATGTAATGGTACTGGAGTTAAACAATCGATATCTAATTCATTAAGCTCAGGTTGTAGAGCATCAACCATCATCTTAACAAGAGATTTTGTAATTTTACGAAAATTATCATATTTGATTTTATGAACAAGATTTTGTAATAGTTCATCAAACCAAAACGCTGAGAATGCGCAATCCAAGTAGTTTCCCGTTGTCAGTTGATTTTTCCAATTACCGAGTTGAGTTGGAGTTAATCCGTTTAGACAATTATCACAAACGATGACTTCTTTTGAGTTTAGTTCAGATTCACAATTGATGCAAAATTGAGGGTAAATAGTGTTTTCGATATCATGAGTTAATTTTTTGATTATTTTGGGAAGCATAGACGACTTTCAATTGATGATTTTCCTTACCCCATTACTCCAATATTCCATTAATAGAATCTCCATTTCACTCATTCACCCTTTCACCGCTTCTGCCTTAAACTTAACAGATACAATTTTGGAAACACCTTCTTCCTCTTGAGTCACACCATAAAGAAAATCTGAAACTTCCATAGTCAGTTTATTATGAGTTACAATGATAAACTGAGTATTCTTTGCGAATTCTTTCAGAACATTAGTAAACTTTCTTATATTGGTATCATCCAATGGTGCATCAACTTCATCTAAAATGCAAAACGGACTCGGTTTTACTAAATAAATTGCGAACAACAATGCTATAGATGTGAGTGCCTTCTCACCAGCAGAAAGCATACGCAGAGTTTGAGTTCTTTTTCCGGGAGGTCGAGCGATAATCTCAATATCAGCATCTAATGGGTCGCTATCGCCAACCATTCTGATATATGCCTCTCCACCATCAAAGAACATTGTATAAGTCTTCTTAAAATTCTGAGCAATTTCTTCAAAAGTCTTATTGAATTTTACACGAGCTTCTGCATCAATTTTCTTGATTGTTTCACGCAAAGTCCTTTCAGATTCTATCAAATCGTTGTGTTGTTCTTTTAGAAAATCAAATCGTTGTGATTCCTTTTCATATTCATCTGAAACAGCCATATTGATTGGACCAATTCGCTCGATTGAACGGTCAATTGCATCTATAGAAGATTGCAATTCATCTCTGTTGATTTCACCCAAATTCAATACTTCAGTCGGGACTTCTATCTGAAATAATTCAAAAATACGAGAGCGAATATGCTCTTTTTCACTTTCCAATTCAGAAATCTGCAATTCAACTTCTTTTAGTTTTAATATACTTTCTTCTTTAGCTTTTTGGCGGTCTCTTACCCCTCGTTGTAAATTCTGTAATTCCTCATAGGATTTATTATATGATTCTTCAACTCCTCTTTTTTTCTCCTCAAGAACCGATTGACTTTGAAGAAACTCTAATTTATTTTGCTCACCAGAATTCAGTGAAGTTTGCAAATCAGAAACCTTATGTGATAACTCGTTGTTTTCAGTCTCAAAACGACCCAATCTTTCTAGCATTTCATTTAACTGCTCTGATGCACTTTGTTTACGAAATTTATAACCCTCAAACTCTTTTTCAATCTCAACCAAAGACACTCGTGCATCCTGAACTGCTTGCTGAAATTCATTCCGTTTCAACCTGAGTTCATCAAGAGATTTATTGTCGTCATCGATGGATTTCTGTATAGTTTTGCTTTGAGTTTTAAGCTCTTCCAAAGCAGATTGCTGAGCAGTTTGATTTTTCCTTAAACTCGAAGCTGCAGCATTGGTATCAGAAATTTGAATTTCTATATCTTTTAGTGTCTCTTTACTCTGAGTAATAATGAAATCTTTTTGAGAATACTCTTTCTCTAAACGATGTAATTTTTGGATTCCAACTTCTAGTTTATCAGATTCCAATTGTACTTTTTGATGGCTGTCATTTGCACTATTTTTTAGAGATTCCAATTTCCTTTGCAGAGTATCGTATTCCAACCGCAAACTCTCTAGATGAGATTCAAGTTTCTCGATTTGCTTTTGTCTTCCAATAAATGAGTCTTTATTACCTTTCCTTCCCGATTTGATAATGTGATTAAAACTATATAACTCTCCTATTGGAGTAACCCAGTTTTTCCCAACTCTTTCTGATTTGTCCAGCTTTTCTAATTCTTTAAGAGAATCAATAACCAATACATCTTTTAAAAGAAACTCAAACAAAGGACGAAGTTTTTTATCAAATTTAGCAAATGACAACACTGATGGATATTTCTCTTTCTGTTTATTGTCGGATACAGATTTTGGCAAAACATCCAATGGAATAATGCTAACGCGAGTTTTAGTTTCATTTCGGAGTTTGCGAATAATTTCAAGTGCGTTTTTTCGTGTGTCAACTATAAGATAATTTGCTGATTCACCCAATCCAGTTTCAATCGCTAAACGATATTTGTCATCCACTTCAAGATTATCAGAGACAACACCCAATACACCTTTAAACTGTTCGGGATTCGACAATACATATTTCGCACCAGAGGATTTCCCCTCGTGGTTTTGTAGAATTTCCCTATAGAAATTGAGTTTAGACTCACAACTGTCTTTATCAGATTGCAAACGATACAATTGTGCGTTGTTATCAATAATGGATTCTTCTAATTCTGCGTGGTCTTTTTGGAATTTCTCCAAAAGAATTGACTGTTCTGCATTCCTCTTTTCTGCACTTTGAACATCAGTTTTTAGGTCATTAATCTCTTTAGAAAAAGTTTTCTGTTTATTAATTAGCTCATCTTTTCTTTTAGATAATCGGTTAATATGGTTTTCTTTTTCTGAAATTGTTGCTTTATCACGCATAAATCCCGATTCGTGTTCGTGGATTAAACTAAGATGTTCCTCATAGCGTTTCCGCCGAGCATTATGCTTTTCTAAATGACTTTCAAACTCCTGATTAACCAAATCAAATTTCGATACTTTATCGTTAAACAAATCTTTTCTTTGCTGAATAGCTGGTTGAATATCCAGCGTTAGTTTTTCCAATTCGTTAATTTGTGTCTTCAGTGTTTCAATTCTTGCATTTGTTTGTTTCGCTTCATCAGTATTTTGCTGGATTCGACTCTCGCTGTTTTTCTTCTGCTCTGTCCAGACCAAAATGCTCCTATTAGCTTCATTAAGCTGATTTTCTACTGCCGTTAAAGAACTGTGGCAATTCTGCAATTCAGTTTTGAGTTGATTGTATTTATCCCCAACTTGTTCGATTAGAGATTCATCCAAACTCACTTGCCCCTCAATCGCAGTTTGTTGACTTTTCCCTTCGGATAAATGTTCTTTTAATGGAGTTAGTTTTTCTTCAAGAATCTGTAAATCAACTTGAGCCAAAAGAACACTAGAAGATTTCACTTTTTCGGTAAGTTTTTTGTATCTTTCAAATCGTTTAAGTTGTAGTCGCAAATTGTAAACTGATGTTTCCACCTCAGAAATAATATCTTCAACTCGATGTAAATCTTTTTTTGTGGATTCCAACTTGCGGAAAGTAGATTGTCGTTGATGTTTGTATTTATTGATTCCAGCTGCTTCCTCGAACAATCTTCGTCGTTCTGAAGGATTATGAGACAAAATCGTTTCAATCATTTTAAGCTCAATCACGGAATAAGCATCAGCTCCCATCCCGGTATCCACAAATAACTCGGTGATATCTTTGAGTCTGCATGGAACTTTATTTATTAGATATTCGCTTTCTCCACTTCGATATAATCTTCTAGTAATCTCTACATCTGTATACTCAACTGGAAGTCTTTCTTTGTCATTATGAATTGTTAAAGTTGCCTCGCAAAAACTGATTGGTTTTCTGTTTTTGGTGCCGTTAAAAATAACATCTTCCATTTTAGTTGAACGAAGAACAGTTGTTTTTTGCTCACCCAAAATCCATCGTATTGCATCAACAATATTGGTTTTTCCACAACCATTCGGACCTACAACTGCAGTAATTCCATCACCGAAATTGAGGTCGGTTTTGTTTAAAAAAGATTTAAATCCTTGTAAATGTAATTTCGAAATATACATAATTTGAGTCGCTAACTATTTACATTTGTTGATGGTAGAAACTTGAAGTATAGAATTCGGAGTTTAGCATCCAATACTTCAACACTAAAATTATAAACACACCCTTTCATTTTGCTTGCCAGTACCACATTAACAGGCTAGTAATTCCATTTTGAGAGGGGAATTTCCTTTTCTGTTTTCTGCCAACTACCACAGTAATCATTTTACACCTACTCACCATTACCCCGGAGGCCACTCCATTGTTCTACCACCTAAAATGTGTAAGTGAATATGAAAGACAGTTTGCCCTCCTTCTATGCCTGTATTGATCACCCAGCGATTTCCATCCTCAATATTTTCCTTTTTACAAATCTCTTTAGCTAAAAATGCCATTTTACCGATAATTGTAGCATTCTTATTTGTGAGTTCTTTTGTAGAAGAAATATGTTGTTTCGGAATTATCAGGATATGAACCGGAGATTGTGGTTCAATGTCTCTAAAAGCTAATAGTTCATCGGTTTCAGCAACAATCTTAGCTGGAATTTCTTTACTAGCAATTTTACAAAACAAACACTCCATTTAAATCCTTTCTCTAACCGCTAATTAACCAATTATACAAAATATACTTCTTGCTTTAGTTTATCGCAGAAACTAAAACTCCAAACTTGAAATTTGGATACTCCTTTTCTGCTCCTCCATCACTCCACAGTAACAACAACTTTTCCCATTTGTTCTCTGTTTTCTATTCTTTTATGTGCTTCGGTAATTTCTGATAGTGGAAATACTTTATCCAGAAATGGTTTATAGTGGCCTTTCTCAATGTGTTTCATTACTTTGTTGAATGATTTCATATCGCTCATTGTTGAACCGAGAATCGTTTGCTGTTTCATAAACAAATGGCGTAAATCAAACTCAACAATTGGTCCTGTAGTAGCTCCGCAAGTTACAATTCGTCCACCTTTTGCTAACAATCGCATACTGTTTTGCCAGGTTGCGGGACCAGGATGCTCAAATATCACATCTACCCCCTTTTTACCAGCAATATCCTTCACTTGCTTTGACCAGCTATCAATAGAATGATTCACTACAAAATCCGAATCCATTTTTTCAGCAAAAGCAATTTTACTATTAGAACCAACTGTAGAAATCACTCTGGAACCGATTTGTTTAGCAATCTGAATTGCTGCTGAGCCAATTCCGGAAGTAGCTCCGTAAACTAACACTGTTTCGTTTGGTTGAAGTTTTGCCCGTGTTACCAACATTTGATAAGAAGTGAGATAAACCAACTGCATAGATGAGGCTTCTTCAAAACTTAAATGCTTTGCTTTGGAAAATATATTAATCGGGTCTAATACTACATACTCACTTTGGACACCGTTTTCAGTTTCTCCTATTATGCCGTAATTTCTGCAATAATTTTCTTTCCCTGATTTACACAACTCACATTCACCACAAAATGTATTTGGTTGGATTACTACTTCATCACCAACATTCCAGTTAGGTACATTCTTACCAACTTCCGTAATTACTCCTGCACCATCAGAACCCATAATTAGTGGTAATGGAAGTGACATTCCAGGAAATCCTTCTCGAATCCAAATATCTAAGTGATTGAGTGATGCCGCCTTAATCTGAACTTTTACTTTATCGTCACTACAAATGGGTTCGGGAATATCCTCATATCGAAGAACTTCTCGTCCCCCGTGTTCGTGTATCCTAACTGCTTTCATGGATTTCCTCAAATTCGGCATCTTGAATATCCAACGAATCAGTTTTGGATGAATTTTGAGATTTATTTTTTTTCACTCTTGAATTGTGACTTTTGACAATCTTTACATTTTTAGCAATTCGAAAAATTGCATACAATATCCACCCCAGAGTTAATAACCAAAATAATTTACCCATTACCGCATACTCTTTATTGGATTCAAAAACTTAGTTCCTTGAAATGGTGTGCGGATAAATTGCAAAATTTCTTCTAAATCCTGTTCATTATTCACAAAATCAATATCGTTGGTATTAATAATGAGTAGCGGACTATTATCATATCGGAAAAAATACTCATTATAAACTTGGTTAAGAGCATCAATATATTTCCAATCCATATTCAATTCGTATTCTCGACCACGAGTTTTAATATTTTGCATTAAACGGTCAGTATCTGATTGTAGAAAAATGACTAAATCAGGATAGTTGATATTTTTCTCAAGCAAATTGGCTACGGTATTGTAAAGCGACATTTCTCTATCATTAAGATTGAGTGAAGCAAATATTCTGTCTTTGGCGAACATATAATCTGCGACGATTCCCTTAGTAAATAATTCGGTTTGTTGAAGGTCAAGTTGCTGGCGATAGCGCGAAAGTAAAAAGAAAAGTTGAGCTTGGAATGCAAATCGTTCAGGATCTTTGTAGAAATCTGTTAAAAACGGATTTTCCTCAAATTCTTCGTTCACCAATCGAGCATCCAATACATCACGCAGGATTTCAGCCAAACTGGTTTTCCCAACTCCAATTGTTCCCTCAATTGCAATATAAAATGCTTGTTTCATATTTGTTTTTCCATCTATTTCGAAGGATAAGTTTCCAAAATTGTAGATTCCGATATTTTATCCAAGAGTTCTTGCACACCATAATTTTCTCCTGGGATAATGTAACTTGGAGCAATATCCGTCCACGGTTTTAACACAAAATCCCTTTCTTTAAGTTTGATATGCGGAATCTGCAAACCGCTTAAATTTACGATTTTATCACTATAAGTTAGAATATCAATATCAAGTGCTCGTGGACTATTTCTTTGAGTATTTTTCTGTCTTCCACAATCTGATTCTATGTCTTTAACAACTTCTAACAATTCTAATGGTAGTAATGATGTTTCCACTTCAATCACTTGATTGAGGAAGTTGTCTTGTTCGGTATTATACATTGGAAGTGTTTCATATATTTTAGATTCCTGTATAACTTGTATTTTTGATGCTGTTAATCGTTCTATAGCAAACCTAAGATTTTCAAATCGGTTACCAACATTGGAACCTAGTCCAAGAAAAATACTCATTACTTTTTATTACTCTGTGAAATCTCAACTTCAACATTGTCGAAAACCCCATCAATCGGTGCATGTGGTTTGCGAATTCTAACTGTGACCGAATTGACTCTATCCAGTTCCAAAATACTTTTGGCAATCTTGTTTCCAACTGCTTCGATTAAGTGATAGTTTTTCTCTATAAATATCTCTTTAATTATTTTGTAAACAAGTGAGTAATCAACTGTTTTTTGTAAATCGTCATTTTGAATAGCATCAGAAATATCTGCATTGATTTCTATATCGATTTCAAATTTCTGACCTAGGAGTTTTTCTTCCGGAGCCCACCCATGTTTACCGTATAGTTTGATATTGTTAATTCGTATTAAAGCCATCAAGCATTGTCCTCATCGAGTTCATATTTCACGAACTTATTAATAAATTTATCTCATAAAGTTAAGAATATTTTGGATTTATTTTTGGAGTTAATTTTGATATAGCAAGGAGCTTTATGCCTTTAGGATTGTATAATTCTTTTGACAGATTTATTTTTTTAATAACTTTATTTTGAACTACAAATTAATCTGATTACAAACTTTCTATGATTTTTTTATTTTAATAGAATCTGTATAATCATTAAAATCCTTTGATAAACAGTATTTTTGGGTAAATCGTTGAAACGATTAGTAATTATGTCCCTTCGGTTAGCCCACGATTTAAATCGTGGGTTTCTTTTTCGGTTTGTTTTAACCTTTTTAATGGTTTATCAAAAGGAATAGATTACATCTTTTAAAATTAGCTAAATAATATTCTCTAAAAAAACAAGGGGGTATAGTCCCCCCTTGTCCAACAATAAAAATATGATTAGAATATAAAATTACGGCTTAAAAACCTCATCAGAGATTTGGTCAACTGTAGATACAATGTAAGGAAAACCAATCACGAATGAATGATATTCACCTTCCGGAGCTAATAGTGATTCCTCATCTAGTACATCAAAGAATGCACGATAGAAATGATTCTCTCCATCTGGTGCAGTTTGGTGCATTCTCCATAATCCGGTGTGGATGTTATCATTTTCTGTTTCGTCTGGAGAAGTATGTCCCCAATAGTCAATCAAACCTCCATCATCAAACATTGGTTTGCGATGTTTTGGACCGTGGTGTCTTCCATAATGCAAAAATGCTCTTTCATCATATTCATTTTCAGTGTTGCGATGTAGTGCAACCTCCACTTTTACAAACTGTTCAGGGTGGAAATGTGGTAAATCTTCTCTGTCTAAAAATGTATTTAACAAATCTCCAACATTCTCAAGTTTGAAATATAATTCATCGTTTGAATCATTATCAGTTGGTCGTGATTTATACACCATTATCGAATCAATCTCTACATTGGAGTCCGGTGAATAAGCAATAAACGGAGTTACTGCTTCTAACTTCCAATTATGCCTAGGATTGTCGGAATTATCAATTCTAACAAATCGTATTTTTCGTTGCCCAGTCATTGAGAAATCCTTAAATGATGAATCTACAACAACAACTTCTGTGGTATCTTCGTTTGGCTCAACATCAAATACAACTAATTCTCCTTCAACATTTCGTTCGATTACCGCTATAATGGTATCGCTATCAACTTGAAATGGTTCAAAATCAACAGTAACAGTTGCATCTACATTTTTTCTACCCCATCTAATTGGATAAGTGAAATCATCACCATCAACGATTCTATTTAAATCACCACTTTCATAATCGTCGTCATTTGCTCCACCATCGTTGAAACCATCCAAAGATAGAGCGTCATCTCCATTAATGATATCCCACAAAGCACTTTCGATATCACTTACACCGATTTGAGTATCGCAACTAACAATTAATACTGTTGTTGTTATCATTGTTAAGATTGTTTTTATCTTCATTCTATTTCCTTTCTTTGTTTATGTTTAGAATCTTTCTCTACCTTTTCCGCGTTTAAATCCATCTCGTTCACGGAATTGGTTTTTCATTCGTTTCTTGAATTTCTTCTCGAATACCAAATATTTAGCTTTTTGCTCGATCGTCAAAATATCGTCTATATTTTTGTAGTGATCTTTTCGAATCTTCAGTTTTTCAACCTCCAAATCATAAATTTGATTGATAATTTTATTCATCTCTTTGTTGTTGGCATCATTACCATCAGCCATATCATTGAGTATTTTGTTAAATTCTTGCCTTTTTTCAGCAATCTCTTTCAACTGATTTTCTAATTCATTTAGTCGAGGGAAAAACTTTTCAGCTTGATCTTCGGTAAGATTTAGGTATTCAGTTAATTTCCATTTCTTCATTATCTCAATATTTTCTCGCCCAGTAGATTGATACTTAGGTTGAGCAAATATTATTGAACAAACTAAAATTACACTTACTATTATATAATTTCTCATCTTATTCTCCTATCTCTATTGTTTCTATAAAACTTAAATTTTCCTGTTCTTCATTAATAAGTTGTAAGACTTCATTAATCTCAAACTCATCCACTAAAAAATCAAAAAGTTGCACATACGAGATTTCGGTGGATATATCCCATTCATAAACTTCTTTTTCTGGCTCATAATTAGCCCATAATCCATTCATTCTGTCATTGTGAATAACTGATATAGATTGCATCACAACAAACAACAATCCAACGATAAATGAAGTTGATTTTATCACTGCCGAACGCTTTTTCTTTAGTTCAATTTTCCTGTGTATGTTTTCCAAAAATGTATGCGATTCCATTTTTAATCCCGAGCAAATTTCTTTAGGTTTTTTTTAGCTTTGCTATAAGACACTTTAGCAGAATTTTCTGAAACCGAAAGCACATACCCAATTTCTTTAAATGGTAGGTCTTGATAAGTTCTCAAAACCATTATATTCCTCTGAATCCTTGGCAGTCTTTTAATATATTTGAGTAATTCACTAACTTGAATATTGGAATCATTTGTTGATTCGGAAGTGTATGATTCCTGCAAATCGTAACTAAACCAAGATAGTAATTTCTTCTTCCTGAAATAATTATTGATGTGGTTAATGACGATGCGATATAGCCAAGTCTTAAATTCTGAATCCATTCTAAATTTTGAAAGACCAAAATATGTTTTAACGAATACATCTTGTGCGATGTCCTCTGAGTCTTCTTTATGTCCGACAGTTTTGAGTATAAACAACCGAACCCACTTTTGATTCCTATTAACCAATTCGTCAAACGCACTTTTGTCTCCTTTTTGAAATTGTAGGATTAAATTCTTTTCTTCCATAAGTCATTTGTCCATTTAGACATCAGTAATTGCCAAAAGTTAACTCTAAATTTATAAATTAAAAAAGGGAGATAATTCTCCCCCCTTTTAGTCTTGGTTCTATCCAAGTAGCAAACCCGTAATAGATTTATGCTCCTAGTTAGTATTTATTTTTCTCAACACCCAGTTTTTTGCAAACTCCTCATCTCGATATGGAAATTACTAGGGTTCCATTTGTTCACATAAACTTACTTTGCAATAAAGACAAAACTCAAATATTCCAATTTTTATACACACTTTCAGGTTTTGATATTAACTTTTGATTCACCTACACTTTTGTTACATTTTCTGCAGAAGGACCTCTTTGTCCCTCAAACACATCAAATTTTACTTTGTCACCTTCGTGGATTGTTTGCCCCATTCTGACATTGGCAACATTTAGGAAATAATCCCATCCTTCGTCGTCTGTGATAAATCCCCAACCTTTATGTCTATCCCAAGTTTTTACAATTCCCGTTTTCATTTTTTGCCACCTTCTTTTAACATAAATCCAGCTTGTTTTTCAAACTCACTAGGGAAATCATATCCTTCTCTTTCTGGATAGTGCATAATTGTTTCAATATTATCCCAAGTGATTAAAAATGTAGCATCAAGGTCTTCTTTTATCTGTTTATCTTTTGGTAGAGATTTTCCATTTTCATCTTCGGCTGTAACAATTACTAATCCGGGATGTGCAACCCAAATTCCCATACCGTCGTGTCCTCGAATTAAATAATGCCCTTTAGTTTCTGTAATACCAATTTCCTGTAATGGCTCAACACTTTTTAATGAAATAAAAACAATATCACCAATGATGTCATCAACTGTCATCATAGTTATTCCTCCAAAATTTGACTATTAATCAACCATTAAATCTACTTCCGAAGATGGCTCAGAAACAATTATAGCTGTATTCTTGAAATACTTATTCGCAACTCTCATAACATCTTCCGGACTAACTTCTTTTAGAAACTCTGAACTCTTCGTAAGATAATCGTAGCCCAAACCAATTGCTTCATAATGCATCATATAAAATGGGAGCTGATTATCATTCATATAAGTCTTCATTATTTTTTCTTGTTCTTCAATAGCAAGATTAATCTCTTCCAAACTAACTTTCTCAGTTTTTAATTTTTCGATTTCCTTCTTTAGAACATCAATTAACTTATCTGTATTTTCCGGTGATGTTTGAGTTGTTAATCGGAAAAATCCAAATTCCTGTCCATAAGAATATTTAGGATAAGCAAAATAAGCTAAATCATTATCTCCTCTGACGGCTTTAAAAATCCGTCCCCTCGCACCTTTCAAGATAGACTCAATAACACTCATTACAAAAAAATCACTATCTCCAAGTGCTGGAGCGGGATAATTTAAATTTAAGTTCACTTGTTCAAAACTATATTGATATGTGTAGTATTCCTCAACATCTCGAATTATTAACGGAGAATTTTCTATACCAATTTTCTCATTAGGAATTGTTGAATAAATGGTTTTGGCAAATTCTTTTGCTTCGTCCTCGGTTAAGTCTCCAAAAAATGTTACAATTGCTTTTTCGCTTTTAAAGTACTTTTGGAAAAGTTGAATCAAATCAGTTCTATCAAGCGACAAGATGATATTGAGTCCATCTTCTCGTGTTATTGCTTCACGAGTATTCGGATACAACACAGAACTTCTAAATTCTGAATGAGCACTTCCAGCATCACTAAGAGATCGCTGATATCTAGCATAACTTCTCTCTTTTGCGAGTGCAATCTCATTTTCTGGAAATGAAGGATTCGTAATTGCATCGATTATCATATTCTGCAATGTTTGATAATCATCTTTTAAACACTTAAATCTAAAATAGGTACCGTCATTATCCGACCAATTGTAAAGAGTTACAGCGTGGTCTTCCTTCCATTCTGACAAATCCAGTGAGTTATAATTTAGTGAACCTTTCATTAACAAATCAGTCATAAACGAAATTGTACCTACATTTTCGGAAGTTTCATAATCTGTTGAAATTGGTAAATAAAATCCTCCAGTGATAATCGGTTTCTCATTGTTTGGTTTGTGAATTAATATCAAGTTATCATTTATCTGTGTTTTTTTTGCTGGATATTTATCTAAAACAATAGAACTACTTATATTTATCTCCTCTTTCATTCCTTTTGGTACTGAATAGAAAGTAATTCTGTTCTTGGGAAGAAAATAGTCAGAAATAACTTCGTATAAACTTTCAGGTTTGAGTTCTTCCAATTTTCTCATATCCATCGCATAAGTATCGGGCGTTCCGAAGAGTATCATATTCCAACCAATTTCATTGCACTCATCATCAACATTTGGAGTTGAAAGTAACTTTTTAGCTTTATTTCTATTAATCACATTTAGAATATCGCTTTGTTCAATTCCAGAGAAACTAAATTTTACTAACTCTTCATCAATAACTTGCATAATCTCTTTTAATTTGGAAACATCCTTTGCTTCAAATCCGATATTGATTGTTCCTTCAGGAGAACCAGGTTTAGCTTCAACATAACCATAGATATAATTGACCAATTTCAATTCCTCAACAAGTTTATACCTAATTGGAGATTGCCTTTTTGAAAACAAAATATCCAGTGCAGTTTTAATAGCAACAGCATCCTCGAATTCTGAAGAAGGTATAATTGTTGTAATGTAAACATATGGATTTTGTATTTCAAATTCTTCTATATATTCTATTTCACCAACACGAATTCCTTGTTCAGGAAGATATACCGGATTGAGTTGCTCGCGTTCAAAATTAATAAAAGTATTCTCTACCTTTTCCAACATTTCTTGAGCTACAAAATCACCAACAGCCACAAATACCATATTATTTGGAGCATATCGTTGATAGTAATAATCTTTCAACTCATCTCGAGTAATTGTGCTAAACAATTTTGGAATTCCAATAACAGGATATTTTTTGTTAGAATTAGGATAGACCAACTCTAAATTCCTTTGGTAAATTTTGGAACGAGGAGGTGTCATTCTCATTACTATTTCTTTGAGAATAACTTGTTTCTCACGAGAAACTTCTGTTGTATCAAAATCACAAAATTGGACTTGTTCTGACAACATTTCCAGTGCTTTATCTTGATATTCTTTATCAGTTAAAATATGATATGCTGTTACATTATCGGTTGTATAAGCGTTCACAATTGCACCAATTTCTTTTCCAACATTAGCATATTCTTCTTCGGTTCGTTTGGTTGTAGTTCCACCTGAAACAACATGCTCCAAATAATGTGAAATTCCTGCACCTAAATATCGACCTTCATTAACAGAGCCCGTTTTCACAAAACAATAAAATCCTACAGATGAATTGTCATGATTTTCTTTTACTGCAATATCCATACCATTAGGTAGAGTTTTGAACAACACATTTGATAGTGGATACTCTGTTTTCTGATTAGTAGTGATGTTTGTTTCAGTTTCAGTTTCAGTATAACAACCAACAATTAAAATCAACAATATTGTTAAAGTTATGATTCTTTTCATTTTTCCTCTATTTTATTTTATATTGAAAAAATTAAGGGAAAAACAAATTTGCCTTTCCCTTAAAATACTAACTACATTTTCCGTTTGTTTTATTCTTTATCTTTGTCAAGCTTGAGTTTTGCGATAATAGCAGGCATATATTCTTCCATTTTCTTAACATCATCTTCTAGTGTACTTAAACTTTGTTGTAAATCTCGAAGTGTTCTGTTTGTACTTCGTTTGTTTCTATCAAAATCGTCAGATAGATTTCTTAAATCATCTTGTACTTTATTAATTTTCCTAACTAATTTTTCATCTAATTGTTCAATCGAAAACTTAATTCCCTCGAGAACCATATCAATCGAATCAATTTTGACTGTGTATTCAGCATAGTGTGCTTTAAACTCATTCTGAATTGTTTGAAGATGTTTTCCGTGACCAATATACCGAAGCTCCAATCTTCTTTCCAATTCCGTAACTGTGTTAATACTGTCTGATTGAAGTTCATTTCTTTCTGCAATTGTATCAATAGCAATTATATTTTCCTCATGGACAATAAACCAATAATACAGACCTGATAAAATAATTAAAAATGTTACAATCCAAATTGCTCTTTGCATAGTTATTCCTTATCTTTTTTTTCTATTTCTTCCAATCGTTTTTCCCATTCAGAAACAGATTGCTCATCATTACATTGTTTGTTTTTGACAATTTCTGTTTCCTTTTCTAAATTCTGACCTGATTTAATTCTATCAAGCATTTGTTGGCGTTTTAATTCTTTTTCTTTTAAATTTTCAAAGAGAATATTCATCTCATCATTAAAATCTTTAATAGTATCATCTAATCTAGAAATGAGTTCATCAACTAATACTTTTCCATACTTTTCTTTGACTTCAGTTAACTGATTATTCAATTTTTCAGTTATAAATTCTTGTCTATCTTCTGTTGTTTTAAGATCCATGAATTCAAGTTGGTAAATCAGTTTTTTCTAATGATTCTTCTGTTTCTGACATCTCTTCGGGTTCGATATGCATTAATAGTTTGTCTCCTTGCCTTAAAACAAAGTAAACTAATACAGTTAAAACTATCGCTTGCAAAATAAATGACCATCCAACTATAAAACCTACACTCCCAGAAAATAACAACAACATTTTTTGCTCAATATCTGAATCTTTGGTTAAATATAAAACCGCAATAAATATCGCCAACACTCCTGCTCCAGCAAAAATCCCCATACTTTCTTGAGGAAATTGCTTTGCCAATCCTAAAATAGAAGCAGACATAACACAGATGAGAGATGAATGTAAAATCCTAACATCTACATTTGCTTTGCCAGGTTCATAAGCAAGTGCTCCACCAAGAACTGAAGCAAACAATAATTTTAATGCAAATGCAATAAATCCAAACATAATAGGCCTATAATTTAATTAGGAAATAGTTTTGAAACGAAGCTTAAATTTAAATAGATTTACAAGGGCTACTAATGGAGTACCTAAAATTTGGTTATCAGGTACGAATCCCCAAAACCTAGAATCATAACTATTATCCCTGTTGTCTCCCATAAAATAATAAAAATCATGTTTAAAAGAATATTCTCCAATTTCCCGAGCATAAACTCCATTTATCTGCAGATTATTGAAAACAATATCCCATTCTTTTTTTGTGATTGTTAACTCCCAAGGGTTGTAAATATTGCTGGTTCTATTTTCAGATTGTAACATTCGAATATGTAGATTTCTGTCAGAATACTCTTGTTTTGCTAATTTACTTTTTGATCCAGGTCGAATCAAGTTTAGAAGTTTATATTTTAAGAATCCGTGCATTCTTCCAACTTCTTTTGGATCGATAACCGTAAATATTTTGTCTCCTAAAACTACCGAATTTCCATCTTGAACAAGTAATGTTATCACAGAAACCCAATCTGTAACTTCATTAAAATCAATTTCCATACCTTTATACGGAACAACAAACTGTGAGATATTGTCCATATTTCCATCAAAATAAGAAAACAATGTTTGCTCCTTTTCCTGTGGAAAAATAGAACCTTTTACATACTTCCCCTCAGCAGGAAAAACCATTTTCTCATCATCAACAAAAATGTCACCCATTGAAATTTCGATAGAATCTCCGGGAGTTCCAATGCACCGTTTAACATATTTTTGAAATGGATCTCTTGGGAATTCAAAAATCGTTACATCACCGGATTCAATCTCTTTAAATTTAGGTAATCTCCACCAAGGAATATCAAAACCAATCCGTGTATATGGAATCCCAATCCAAGTCGGAGTTCTCATCCCATAAACAAATTTGTTACCGATCAACATATCACCTGTTAAAATGGTGTCTTCCATTGATCCTGTAGGAACTATATATACCTCAACCAAAGTCGCTTTGACGGTAAATAAAATTACAATAAGAGTAATGAGTACTCGAGTTTCGTGCCAATATTTGTAGGGAATTCCTATGAATTTTTTGCTACTGTGTTGATTTTTCATAAATTTATTCTATTGATAATCCGTTTTTTATTCTCGTAATCTTCGGTTTTGAGCCAGAAATCCGCACGGAAATTACATCAAATCTAACATTTTCTTCGATTCCTTTTTCTTCAATGTAGTATTGAGATGCTTTCATTATCCGCTCCCACTTATTTTCATCAATTTTATCTGCTGGTTCAGTATCTTTATATCCATAAAAAAGTGTTTTAACTTCAGATATCACTAATTCTCCGTTTTCTCGATGAACAATATCCAACTCACCAATTTTAGGAACATTAAAGTTCATTTCAAGTATCTCGAATCCTAGTTTTACTAAACCGGATGCAGCTAACCTTTCACCCAATTGACCAATTTTACTCGTTTGGTTATAATGTTTAAAATCCGGTAAATGTTCCGATATAGGTTTAAAACTTTTGCGGTGTATGTGAGTAGCTTTATGTTCCTTGATGGCTTCTAAGTGTTTCTTCGTTCCATATCCCTTATGATTTGCAAAACCATATTCTGGAAATACTTTATCATATTGCGTCATAATTTTATCTCGAGTTACCTTTGCAATAATTGATGCCGAGGCAATACTCAACGACAACGAATCTCCGTTAATAATATTCTCATATTTGATATGTGGAATTTTAATATGAGGACCATCAATCAATAAAATATCTGGTTTTATGCTCAAATGTCCAATTGCCTTTTTCATTGCGGAAGTTGTTGCACCCAAAATATTTAACTTTTCAATTTCTCTCTCATGGACAATCCCTACTCCTATAGCAATTGCTTTTTTTTGAATTTCTACAAATAACAAATCTCGTTTTTTCTTGGTTAACTTCTTTGAATCTTTAACTTCTTCAAGCTCAATATCTTTTGGTAATATTATAGCTGATGCAACTACTGGACCAGCTAAAGGACCTCTCCCTGCTTCATCAATACCCGCGATCAAATTATCGCCAAGTTTTCTGTATTTTTCATCAAATTCGTGTAGATTCATAGTTTGAAATTTATAAACATAACAGATTGATAACATCATAAAATTCTATTTTCCACTATTCTTGGTTTTAGGCTTCGGTCGTAACCTACATGTGAGACCATTAGCTATTGACTGTTTTTTATAGAAAGTTCATTTAACTGTTCATGCAAACTGCCACTGCCTACTGTTCGCCCATTCTCCTATTGTATCTCTGACACACATCTCTGTAATTTTGTCCGTCGTTAGGGGTGTCAATTATGATGAAAACATCTGAGATAGTTGGCTGAGAACATACCCTTGAACCTGAACTAGATAATACTAGCGGAGGAAAACTAATGAATAGTTTAAAATCCAAAATACAGACGATGGTCGTCTGTTTCTTATTAATAACCTCACAACTGTTTTCAGCAACAATCACAATAAATGGAAAAGTCGTTGATGAAAACAATAATCCGATTTCAGAAGTGAATATTTACTCTGGAACCATCGGAACTGAAAGTCAAATTGACGGATCATTTACATTAACCGTAGATGATCAATCTATAGTTTCATACAGTCATATCGGTTTTAATGATATTTCAATAAAAGCAAGTTCTTCAAAAGGAATAATCAAAATGAAACCATCAATTTTAAACGGAAAAGAGATTATTGTAAACGCAGAATTTGGGAATCAATATTTGTTTGATTCTCCATCTTCAATTTCCCTATTGAACAATAAAGAACTGGAATTTAGAAACGAAAACCATTTCCAAAATGTGATTGATGTTATTCCAAATCTGAATTTTTCAAGTGGAACATCTCGACCTCGATATTTCCAGATTCGTGGAATTGGTGAACGAAGCCAATATACCGGTGAAGGAGCACCAAACTTTTCCGTAGGTTATATGATTGATGGAATTGATTTCAGTGGTATCGGAATGACTGGAATGTTGTTTGATACAAAACAAATTGAAGTGTTCAAAGGACCACAATCTTCAATTTACGGACCTAACGCAATGGCTGGATTAATTAACATAACTACTGCAGATCCAACTCCATTTTACACTGGAAAATCACTAATCTCGATTGGTTCTGATAATTTACAAACTTATGGACTTGCTTTCGGTGGTCCGATTGTAAACAACTTAACATTTCGATTGGCATTCCAAAAACACAATCAAGACGGTTTTAGGGAAAATGTTTATAGAAATTTAACAGACACAAATAAAAGAGATGAAATCTTTTACAGAGCTAAACTACATTGGACAATTACTCCCAATATCAGTTTAACGACTTCGAATATTTTGGCAAATTTGAATAATGGATACGATACTTGGGCTGTTGACAATAATGTAGATTTTATTACATATTCAGACGAACAAGGAATGGATTCTCAAAAAACTAATGCTAGTACTGTAAAACTTGACTTTTCTAATTTTTTCGGAGCAAATGCGTTTTATCAATACACATCTTCAAATAATGAAATGGAACACAGCTATGATGGTGATTGGGCTAATAATGATTATTGGTTAGAAGAACCTTATAATTTTGATCCGGGGTTAACTTATTGGGAATACAAGTTTTATGATAAAACTATCAGTGATAGAAAAGTAGATTCTCACGAACTCAGAATTTCAGCAGACTTTGCAAACATTTTCTCTTATACCTTTGGATATTATCTATCTAAAACAAATGAAACTGATGATGCTTCAGGGTGGTTACTCGGTGGAGCTGCAGATATGTTAAATAGTGAATTCATTCTCAATAACAGAGCTATTTATACTCAAATTTCTTCACAAATTAATCAGTTTAACTACACACTAAATCTCAGAAGTGAAACTCAAAATACAGTTTACTCTAGCACAGGATTGATTTTTGACTGGGATGAGAATGATTATATGGATCTTCCAAAGATAAAAAATGACATCAATCACTCTTTTTTGGGAGGGAAATTTGCAATCAGTTATGAAGTGAGTAAACTTGCTAATGTATTTGCAAGTGTATCAAAAGGATATAAAGCTGGAGGAATAAATCAGAATCCAAATCTTTCTGGAAATAGTCGTTTTTATGACCCTGAATACAACACCAATTTTGAAGTTGGTGCAAAAATTAACTCTGATTTTGTGTCAGCAAATATAACTTTCTTTTCTATGAGTAGAACTGACCAGCAAGTTCAAATTTCAAGTCAACAGGAAGATGGAAATCCAAACAGTTTCTATTTCTATACATCAAACGCTTCAAACGGTACCAATACAGGAGCTGAGTTTGATGCAAAACTAAAATTGATGGATGGATTGATATTCAGAACATCGGTTGGAATTCTCAAAACTCAAATAGATGCTTATGATTTTTGGATTGACGATTCTACAATGACTATTCTTGGAAATCGTGAACAAGCAATGGCTCCTTTGTATAATTTTGCACTCGGTTTGAATTATCAACATGCATCGGGACTATTTGCCGATATTGAGTTAACAGGAAAAGATGAGTATTACTTTTCAGACAGTCACAATCAAAAATCTGATGCCTATCAATTACTCAATCTCACAGCTGGATATTCATACGACAAATGGTCAATCTCACTTTGGGGTAAAAATATTTTAGATAAACGATATGCAACACGAGGTTTCTATTTTGGTAATGAACCAATTTGGAATGAAGAAGAAGGAAATCACGATAATCCTGACAAACTTTATGTAAGTTATGGTGATCCATTACATTTCGGAATGACAGTTAAATATCAATTTTAATGTTTGATTTTACAATAGATCAGGGCTTAGTAGTATTATATCTCCTTGGAACACTAAGCCTTGGTCTGCTTAAACGGTCAAAAACCGATGTGAATTCTTACCTTTTTGCTGGAAGGAAGTTAACAGTTCCTGCGTTTGTTGCAACTTTAGTTGCCACTTGGTACGGTGGAATTTTAGAAGTTGGCAGGTTTTCTTATGAAAACGGTATAGTTACTTGGATAATCTTTGGACTTTTCTATTATATAGCTACACTTATTTTCATCAAGTTAATTGTTCATAAAATAATCTCCAAAAACATACGAACCATACCTGAATTCATCTATAGTTCTTACGGTAGAAAATCTGCTTTCGTTGCTACTATTTTTGTGATTTTACTAGTCTCACCTGCTCCTTACATAAAAATGCTGGCTACATTGTTTAATCATTTATGGAAAATGCCAGAACTTTTGGCTCTAATCATTGGATCTGTTTTTTCTATGATATATGCATTTTCAGGGGGATTTTCTTCAGTTATCAGAACTGATAAATTGCAATTCGTATTAATGTTTTCAGGGTTTGCTTTGATTTTGGGAACTGCCATCTCAAAATACGGTGGAATGTCATATTTACTGGAAAATGCTCCAAATTATGCCTTTGAAATCCCAGGTAATTTTAGTTGGACATTTATTTTTGTATGGGGATTTATTGCAATGATTACATTTGTTGATCCAGGATTTTATCAAAGATGCTTCGCTGGAAATTCTGTGCAAACAGTAAGAAAGGGTATTTTCATTTCTATTGTATTTTGGTTTATCTTTGATATGATGAGCATTTTTACAGGAATTTATGCATCAGCAATCTTACCTGCGAATGTTACGGGAAACGCATATCTTGAACTTGCAGATATTATCCTCTCACCCTATTCTCGCGGATTTTTCATAGTTTCTCTGCTAGCAATTGTAATGTCCACCATAGATAGTTTTACATTTGTTTCAGCCTATACTTTAGGCAAAGATTTACCGAGTGCAATTAGAGGAAATTTCTCTGAAACAGATTCATTGACAACTCGTAACACAAGATTTGGATTATTTGCAACTGCAATTATTTCAATAGTTATTGCAATGTGGTTTCCAAACGCAATTGATATTTGGTACACTATTGGGACATTTGCAATTCCTGTGTTGCTTATTCCTATAATCTCAGCAATGTATGACCGTCCAATAAAATATCCAGTATTAACAATGATATCTGCTCTTTCTATTTCAATATTGTGGTATTCCATCGGAATGATAAATTCAAAAAACGGATTGGCTGTTTACCCTCTTGGAATTGAACCGTTATATCCAGGATTAATCGCGGGAGTTATTATCTATTTTTCAAGTTCATTCAAAAACTCATCTTCACTAAAATAAAATAGATTTGAAAGTCTTATATTTTACCCATTAATTATTAAGTAAATAAGTGGAAAATAAAATCAATGCGTGAAATTACATTTAAATCAATAATTCTTGGGATTCTTCTCTCAATGTTGCTCGCAGGAGCTAACGCTTATCTCGGACTTTTTGCTGGAATGACAATTTCTGCTTCAATTCCAGCGGCAGTAATTTCAATGGGTGTCTTAAGCTTATTCAAAAAATCCAATATATTAGAGAATAACATTGTTCAGACTGCTGCGTCTGCAGGAGAATCTCTCGCTGCAGGAGTAATTTTTACAATTCCTGCATTAATCCTTATGGGTTATTGGACAGAATTCAATTACATTGAAATTGCAAAAATAGCTGGTATTGGAGGATTAATAGGAGTTCTGTTTACTATACCGCTTCGTCGTGCATTGATAATCAATGCCAAACTTCGTTTTCCTGAAGGTATAGCAACTGCAGAAGTTTTGAGAACTGGTGAAAAAGCACGAACTCACGAAGGAAGTTCAGGACTGGGTCTGTTGAGTATTGCAGGTTTATCAGGTGCATTGATGAAACTTGGTCAACAAGGATTTGCAATGTGGAATTCTGCAATTGAAGGTGCTCGAAATATCGGAGGTTCAGTTTTCGGAATAGGTTGTGATATTTCCCCTGCACTCGTTTCTGTTGGATTTATTGTCGGACGAAATATCTCTATTCTAGTTCTTGTAGGTGGGTTAATTTCGTGGGCAATTGCAATTCCGATTTATTCCGCACTTTATGGATTTGAAGGAAATCCAATGGACGGTGCTTGGAAAATTTGGAATACAAAAATCCGTTACCTCGGTGTAGGTGCGATGGTTGTTGGTGGATTGTGGTCTTTAATCAAATTGTTTAAGCCATTAGTTGAGGGAGTTAAATCCAGTTTGTCAGCATATTCTAAAACTTACAATAGCGAAACACTTCCTCGAGAAGAACGCGACTTCCCAATAAAATATGTCGGTTTAGTATTGTTGGCTTTATTACTACCGGTATTTTTGTTATATTTTGATGTTATTCAATCATATTCAATCGCATTTATCTTATCCATAATTATGCTCATTTTTGGATTTCTATTTTCTGCAGTTGCATCTTATATGGCTGGAGTTGTGGGCTCCTCTAACAATCCTATTTCCGGAGTTACAATAGCAACCATTTTGTTCACTTCACTTTTATTGTTATTACTCGTTGGTTCTGATTCTATTGTCGGAGCTGCTGGAGCTATTATGGTCGGTTCAGTTGTATGCTGTGCAGCTGCAATTGGTGGAGATAATCTGCAAGATTTGAAAACAGGCCATATTGTTGGTGCAACACCTTGGAAACAACAAATAATGCAAGTTATTGGAACACTTAGTGCAGCGGTTGTTCTTGGTTTGGTTCTTGATATTTTGCATACTGCTTATACTATTGGTTCCCCTGAACTTTCAGCTCCACAAGCAACATTGATGAAGTCTGTAGCCGAAGGAGTATTTAATGGAAATCTACCTTGGGGAATGGTGATCATCGGAGCAATTATCGGAATTGTCATTATCATCTTAGACATCCACCAAGAGAAAATTGGTTCTGATTTTCGTTTACCTGTATTGGCAGTTGCAGTAGGAATTTATCTACCGATTGAACTTTCTGTACCGATATTTATAGGTGGAATGATTTCACATTTCGGCAAAAAACTAGGCTCCAGTGAGCAAACTGAGAAAAAAGGACTCCTGTTTGCTTCTGGACTTATCACTGGTGAAGCAATTATGGGAATCCTCGTAGCAGTACCTATCTTTATTACAAACAAACCAGATTGGTGGATTTCCATTGATGGTTACTCTTGGCTCGGACCAATTCTATTTATCGGAGTGATTTTCTGGTTTATCCAATTACTAAAAAGAAAGTAGTTAAATGGAAATAACAAAAGAACTAATTCATAGTATCCCGAAAGCTGAATTACATTGCCATTTAGATGGTTCGTTACGAGTCGAAACAATTATTGATCTTGCACAAAAACAAAATGTAAAACTTCCAACTTTTAATAAAATTGAATTGAGCAAAATACTAGAAATTCGTGATAACACTGGAAGCCTTGAAGATTATCTTGAACGATTTAAAATAACTCTATCTGTTTTACAAACACCCGAATCATTAACGAGAACTGCTTACGAATTAGCTGAAGATTGCCATAAAGAAAATATCAGATATTTGGAAGTTCGGTATTCACCTGTTTTGCACACAAATAACGGGATGTCGTTAGAGAATGCAGTTGATTCAGTAAAGTATGGTTTGCAAAAAGCCAATGAAGATTTCGGGATTAAAACAGGTATTATAATTTGTGGAATTAGAAATATATCACCGGAAGTTTCGTTAACATTAGCAAATTTGACAGTTCAGTACAAAAACAAAGGTGTGGTTGGATTTGATCTCGCAGGAGCTGAGGAAAACTTTCCTGCTAAAGACCACCGAGAAGCATTCTATACAATTCTAAATCACAACATTAACGCAACCATCCACGCTGGTGAAGCATTTGGACCGGAATCTATACATCAAGCTGTACATTATTGTGGTGCACATCGTATAGGCCACGGAACTCGATTAAAAGAAGATATCGATTTAATGGATTATATCAACGATCACAGAATTGCATTAGAAATTTCGTTAACCAGCAATCTACACACTAATAATGTTAGTAATTTGAAAAATCATCCATTTAAATATTATTTTGACAACCACCTGAGGGTAACACTTAATACAGATAATCGCTTGATATCTGGTACGACTTTATCAGATGAATATAAACTTGCAACCGATACTTTTAATTTGTCATTGGAAGATATTTGTACAATTGTAATTAATGGATTTAAGAGTTCATTTTTGCATCATAAAGAAAGACGAGATTTAACAAAATCAGTTGTTGATGAACTTGAATCTGAGTTTGGGTTTAAGGAAATTGTTACCGCCGAATAACTGCTAATTTTGTAACAGAATTACCATTTTCTGTGTGATGAACCGAAACCAAATATATCCCAGAACCTAAGAATTTACCATTTTTTCCTAATCCATTCCATTGGAAACGATTTTGGTTATAAGGAAGTTGTTTTTTAAAGACAACTCTACCTGTTAAAGTCATTACTTTTATAAGAGATCCTGCGAACATTTGACTAATCTCAAGATAATTATCTTCTTGTATTTTGAGCGGATTGGGCGATATTGAAAGCGTTGGTTGGTTCACAGGATTTGTAGAATAAGGTGTTTTGAGTGTTGAAATTCCTTTATCAGTAGATAGATAAGCAATCCCATTACTATTATCAAAAGTAATATCATAAACATGGTTTGATAATAGTCCACTGTTTTCTTCAGTAATTCCTTCTTCGGGATTTATATTTTCGTTGGGATGCCAAAACGATAAATTCTGTTGAATAACCCACACACCTGATTTTGAAACAATCCATTTATTATCTTGTGCATCTACCCTGATTTTATCAGTTTTATCAAAAGATGCAAAAGAAAGAAACATCAAATTCACTTCATCACCGTTGATATCATATGCTTTTCTGATTGCATCGAGTTGGATATTTCCGCTGTAGTTGTGTACAAAATAACCCTGGACTCCTTCGTCTGTTAAAGTCCATAATTGATCAGAATTATCAAATTCTAAAGACCAGACTGTTGTATTACTTCCGTCAGGTAAATCTGACAAGTCAATGTCATTTTCTGTAAACCATTCGTCATCACTCTCATTTTCTAAATTATTGTAATCGAGAACTTTAATTGCTCCTATTGAATAAACCTCTGATGAACCCATTTTAACTAAATTTCTTAAACCAAACCACACTCTATTACGATAATCGAAAGCAATTTCGAGAGGATAATATGATTCATTGTCTGGGGCAGTAATGTGAATCCAATCGTCAGAACCTGCTAATTTTACAGCTGCAATATGATTGTATGTCTCAGAATATGGATTTAAAACCCAAACATTACCAAAACTATCTTCTTTTGTTTGATTAATAACCATATAACGGGTTGTCCAATTGCTGTTGTAAATTCCATTTAGGCCATCTAAAATACCACTTGTTGTATCATAAACAGTACTCTCAACTGAATCTACACCGGTTTCAAGAGATTCTAAATTAATCTCAATTACCCCACCTCTAGTAGCTGGGTTTGAAGGTATAAGTCCGCTATTGCTAAACATTAAATTATTTGAACTACTTTCAATTATACTCCAAGCATCTTTACTACCTGGCACATAATCAACTTCATAACCTTCAAAAAAATTATACTCACTTTCAATATTTATCGGATAAGAATCTGAAATTGTAGATGGAACAAAATTGATAAACTGTTCTGAATTTTGGTGTATAAATGAACCTGATTTTCCTACACCAATCAGTTCATTATTGGATGTTAATCCGATTGCAGTAAACACATTTGAAGCTAAAGTATTCGGAACAAATAGTTCGTAAATTAGAGTGCTCGTATCATATAAAAGAAATCCGTGATTATTGAGTCCAATTACAACCAAATCATTTGTTTTGTCAAAACAAGTAAATTGAGAAGAAAACGGAATTGGAAATGTTATTGTCAAATCCCCAAAATAATCAAACTCAAAGTAATTCATCGTAGTTAGAACACAAACTTGATTATTACAGATTCTAACTTCTATAGGATTTTCATTTATCTCAAAATCGAAAATAACAGAATCAGATCTAATAATATGATTTGTAGTAACTACAAAATTATCTAATCCAACAGTCATTTGTTTTGGATTGTAGCTTTCAAAAGAAACTTGCCAAGAAGATGGGATTTTTAAGTTATCAGTTAGAGAACCAATTAGTATTCCTCTATCTGTAGTAACAAATATTGAATCTGAATTATGATCAATATCTGTAATTTCATCAAAAGTTATCGGAAAATTTTCGTAATAATCTTTGTATGTTGGTATTCCATCATCAATATTAAGTTCTATTATTCCGAAATTTGATAAATTTCGATATATTGCAAAAGCAAGGCTATCACCAATACTGAACTTGACTATTTGATCAATTTCCAAATGCTTTATATGTTCTGTCAATCCAATTTTAGGATGAAACACTTGAATTGTACCATTCGGTACATTTCCACCAAGCCATAATTGACCAAAAGAATCACTTGACATAGTAGTAAAATCGAGGTATTCTAGTCCCTGTTGATGTTTTAAAAATGAAAATTCATTAGTAATTCTATCAAATTTCAGAAGTCCACCAGAAGTAGATGCAAATATCTCTGAATTCTGAATAGCAATACCAGTGGGTGTTAAGAGTGAAGTTATGGAACCCCAATTATTTTCACTGAATTGGGTAATGAGAAACGAAAGAGAGAGTATAAAATAAATTGTTAATCTAATGATTTTTACCAGTTATTTGTTCATATACAGAAATTGTTTTCAAGCACGCTTCCATAGCTTCCCAACCTTTGTTTGATGCTTTTGTACCTGCTCGTTCAAGAGCTTGGTTCAAATCGTTTGTTGTCAAAATCCCGAACATAACTGGGATATTTAACTCTAAAGATAATTCAGAAATCCTTCTAGAAGATTCAGTTGCAACAAAATCAAAATGAGGAGTTCCACCTTTAATAATTGCTCCAAGAGTAACTACACCATCAATATAAGAATCAATCAATTTAACTGAATTTTCAATACCAATTTTCACAGCACCAGGAATTTCAAAAGCACCTGGCACTTTAATGATAGTTAAATCGTCTGGATTCCCTCCAAAATTGCAATACGCATCAATAGCTCCATTCATAAGAGAATCAGATATTACTGAGTTATATTCTCCAACAACAATGAGAATTTTCTTTCCTGTAGCAGTTGGTTTCCCTTGTATGATATTAGTCATTAGATTTATCCTTATTTTCTAAAATAAGATGTCCAAGTTTATCTCTTTTGGTTTTAAGATATCTTTCATTTACAGCATTGGTTTTAATTTCTATTTTTTCTCTACCTGTAACTTCTAGACCATATCCTTCTAATCCAACTATTTTTCTTGGATTGTTAGTTAGTAATTTCATCTTTCTGACGCCACACTCTTTTAAAATTTGAGCCCCAATTCCATATTCTCGTAAATCATCAGGAAATCCCAATCGAATGTTGGCTTCTACGGTATCTAATCCTTCGTCTTGAAGTTTGTATGCTAATATTTTGTTTTTCAGACCAATACCGCGCCCCTCCTGTCTTAGATACACAACTACACCAGCACCAACTTCATTCACTTGTTTCATTGCATTATGTAGTTGATCTCCACAATCACATCTTAGTGATCCAAACAAATCCCCGGTTAAGCATTGGGAATGCACTCTAACTAAAACTTCATTATCCTCAGAAATTTTTCCGTGAATCAATGCAATGTGATGATCTCCGTGAATCTTATCTTCAAATAATTTTAAAGTAAAATCTCCATATTTTGATGGAAATGGAATCGAAGAAAACTCTTCAACAAGTTTCTCATGTTTTCGTCTATACTTAATCAAATCAGCAATTGTAACTATTGGAAGATTGTGTTTTTTTGCAATTACTTTTAATCTGTCTCGTCGTGCCATACTTCCATCTTCATCCACAACTTCCACTAATAGAGCACTTGGTTTAAGTCCTGCTAATCGAGCAAAATCAACTCCAGCTTCTGTATGTCCTGTTCTTTGCAGAACTCCACCTTCTTTAGCAACCAATGGGAACATATGACCCGGACGAACTAAATCAGACGGTTTTGTATTCTCATCCATAATAACCTGAGTTGTTTGCCATCTATCGTTTGCAGAGATTCCAGTTGTGGTGTTTTCTATAGCATCCACACTTACTGTAAAAGCTGTTTGGTGTAATGATGTATTACTTGATACCATTGGCGTTAACTCTAATTTATCCGCACAGTTAGGTAATATTGATATGCACAATAAACCTTTTCCTTCTTTTATCATAAAATTGATATCTTCAGGTGTGGCTTTTTCTGATGCAATCATAAAATCGCCTTCATTTTCGCGATCTTCATCATCAACAACAACGAGCATTCCACCGTTACGAAAATGCTCAACTGCAGTTTTGATAGTATCAAAATTCTTCATTAGCTTTCTCCAAATCCCCAGTTCATTAAATTCTCTAAATATGGTTCACTTTCTTCCATTTCTTCTACTTCATAATTCATTAATCTCTCAATGTGTTTACCAATAATATCAGTTTCAATATTAAATGTATCACCTTTACCCTTTATCCCTAATGTAGTTTCTTCTAATGTATGCGGGATAATGGCAATGGTTATCAAGTTCCTAGATATAGAAGCAACGGTCATTGAAACTCCGTCAAGACCAATTGAACCTTTATGGATACAATATCTCATCCATTCTGGGTTTATGCTGATGGTCATTTCAGCTCCTTCGCCAACTATTTGTTTATCAACTATAAGACCAACTGTTTCTACATGACCTTGGAGTATATGCCCACCAAGTCTATCTGATAGTTTTAGTGCTCTTTCTAAATTGATTTTGGAACCCACTATCAAATCTCCCAAATTTGAACGCTTGAGCGTCTCGTGAACCAAGTCCAAATAAAAAGAATTATTTTGTATGTCAACTACTGTTAAACAAACTCCATTTACTGATATACTATCACCAATTTTCAAATCATCCATTACAACTTTAGCGGAAATCTTGAAATGTTTTCCCGATGATGTTTCTTTTATTTGTTTGACTTCCCCAAGTTCTTCTACGATACCTGTAAACATACTTTTTTCCTTTGAGCTATTTTTAATTTATCTTCACCTAATTGACGAGTTTCTAATATTTCCCAATCATCATTTAACTCGATTGGATTTTTAAGATGAGCATTTTCTAACATTTTACTTGATGTATAAACAAAAACTTCATCCACTAAATCTTCATTTATAAACGATTTCAATAAATTTGCTCCACCTTCTATCATAATTGAATTTATACCCTCTTCTGCTAATGCAAGCAAAATACTCTTTGGAGATAAAACTCCATTCACTTCCTTTATTGGCAAATACTTGCAATAAGATGTTCTATTTTTATTATACAGATTTGAAGTACAAAGGACAATTGTTTCGGCTTGTTGATCTCTGAAGATATTCAGATTAAGAGGTAATGTTCTTTTTGTATCTGAAACTACTCGAATTGGATTTTGGCCAGGAACTTCCCTAGTAGTTAATCTAGGATTATCTATTAAAGCGGTTTGTCGTCCTATTAATACTGCATCTACTTCTGAACGAAGCCTATGAACATCTACAATTGCATCGTGGTCAGTAATTTGTATTTGCGATTCTGAATCGATTCCAAGAAAACCATTAGAAGATTCTGCTACTTTTGCAATTACAAATGGATATCCGGTTTCAATTCTCTTTATATAAGCTTTGTTTAAAACAATCACTTCATCCTCAAGAATTCCTTCGTGAACAAAGATTCTCGCTTCTTGTAATTCTCTAACTCCATTACCATTCACTTCAGGATTTGGATCTCTCATTGCAATATAAACTTCAGCAATTCCATTCTCGATCAGAAGTTTAGTGCAAGGAGGTGTATTTCCTGTGATGTTGCAAGGTTCAAGAGTAACATAGGCAGTTGCATCAACTGGATCTGTAATCGCATTCCCAATAGCGTTTACTTCAGCGTGAGCCCCACCGTATTGCTTATGATACCCTTCGCCAATTATTTCTCCATTTTTTACCAACACACAACCTACCATAGGATTCGGAGAAACCGAACTTCTTCCAAGTTTCGCCAATTCTATTGCTCTCGACATAAAATCTAAATGCACATTCTGTGAGTAATATTCGCTCTTTTCCATAGCCCTAAATTTACGACTGATTTTATTTCCATTTTAAGCAAGAAGTTTTTAATTGAAGATTTATTTTGATTATACCAATGTTTCTACAAATCACTGTCATTTTTGTTTCAACAAAATAAGATAGAGTTTTACTGGAATTTCAAAATATATTACTTTTATTTATCACCCATTTAATATCAAATTTACATATCGTATATCATATTGATATATAATAAGTGGGCACATTTTAATAATGGATTTAGTTAATTACTTGTATTTACACTACTTAACAAATTTATGTAATAGTTGGCACGGTATTTGAGATAAAACAACTGTATTATTCTATTCAAAATAAGGAGATTAAAAAATGAATACTAAAATAATCACATTAACAGTAGGTATCCTATTCTGTATTCCAGCTGTAATTATTGCACAAGATAACGATACAACTACATATCAAGAAAAATTAAAAGAAATAGTTCATTCCAATAATAATGATCAAACTATCGTGTATGTAGTAGTAAGAGGTAATGATCCAAATGAAGAACCTCTCGAAATGAAAATGAAAATCATTGAAGATGAAGTAACCATTCCGAATGATGCGACATTAGAAGAATTACTGGATCTGTTTAACATTACCCTGAAAACAGAAAATGTATTTGAAAATCCAACGAATGTTATTTTTAGTATAAAATCAGGGGAAAACGAAATGCTCTTCCACTTCGACTATCAGGGTAATCTAGTTTACATCACTGATAAAAACGAAATAGACACACCGGTAATGGGAGTAAATATTGAAGACATCACATTTCCTAAAGCATATGAAATGCATTATCCTAACAATTATGGAGCATTGTTAACTAGAGTTGTTAAAGGGAGCGATGCTGAAAGAGCTGGATTGAGGAAAAATGATATAATTGCACTTTATAATGGGGAAAAAGTTAGAGGTCACAACCATTTATCCAATTTGATAAAAAGTAGTAAGATTGGTGATATAGTTAAAATACATTATTCCAGAAATGGTAAGCACGAATTTTATACTACATATTTGACATACTCTTCAATAGATCAAAATTGTGAAACTGATGTTAATACCAAACATAAAGCTGGCAAACTCTCTCCAGGTTTTGGTGGTGGTGGTCCTTATGCAAAATTTGTTGATTTCGATTATAGTGGAATAAACGAATTTATTACTGGATTTGGTTTTTTTGGACTCTCGCCAGAACGCACTATCTATTTTGGTGGTGGTGGAATGGGTAACATCGGTAAAGGTTGGTTTCTTGGTGGTAAAGGATTTGGCTTCAAACACACCGAAGATATAACTATTGGTACTGGAGTTAAACGACACCTAATAGTAGAAAATGGATTTGGTGGAGTTACACTCACAAAGAAATTTCCGGTTTTTTCTGAGAAGTTTGTAGTGGATACAGATTTAATGCTCGGAGGAGGAACTATTTTCATTAAAATTGGTGAATCTGATGGATTTGATTGGAGTAGTAGTGAAATCACAGGGCAACTTCAATCATTTGAGAAATACTATCTTGCAGCTGAAACCTCAATTGGTTTGATGTATAGAGTAACAAATTGGTTTGGATTTCATGGAAGAGTGGGACAATTTGAAATATTCACATTAAACGATAATTGGACAGAATCAACATTCGATGCTGATACATACACAGTTAATGGGGATGCACCAGAAATTCCATCTGGCAACACCTATTCCATCGGAGTTTGGTTCGGGTATTAAACATTAATTTTGTGGTAATATTGGGTAATAAATTAACATCAAATGTAGAGACGCATCGCAATGCGTCTCTACCGAATAAATTTGGACCACAAAATAACAGTTTAGTATCCAGCATTCGTGGTTTCAAAGATTCAGTTACTAAAACTATCCGCAAAAACCTCAATCTTAAATTTTCTTGGCAACCGAGATTTTATAACCATATTGTAAAATACGAAAACGATTTTGAGAACACCCAACATCATATATATTCTAATCCAGAAAATAGTAAATATAGTAAAATTATTATCGAAGAAATCTTGTTTATCAAGAAATTAGAAAAAGGGATAACTTAATTCTAATGCAAACCGGTATTTTTGATATTATAGCAAATAAAATTATCTCTGGGATTATCGCAGTAGGTTCATTGTTCTACTCTACAATTACCGGTGTTAATCCAGCATTTACTGAAATTAAATTACATCCTTCAGTACAATCTCTATTTGTATCAGCACAACTCAATGACTGTTTCTCGTCGGATTTTGATGAAATTCTAACTTCGGGACAAATTGTAACAATAAAATTTGAGTTAGGAGTCTATCGAATTAATAAACAAAAACTCAATCCATATAAGAAAGTTTTAGAATGTAAATTCCATCACGATTTTAAGTATCATTTAATTGATAAATACTTTTCAGTAACTCATTCTGAAACCAACAATGAAAAATTGTTTTCTTCTGTGGAAGATGCCAAAGAATATCTGTCATTTATTCCAAGAGTTTTCGCAGTTAATCTAAAAGATATTCAATCGAATAAACGGTATTTCATCAAACTAAAAGCATCTATGAAAAGCATTAGTCTCCCTGCGATAAATGAAGAAATTATCACAATGCTATATTGGAATAGTATACACCCCGAAATCACAACTCCCATTTTCACAGAAGAGATATTTAGACAATGAAACTGAAATTTCCTTCTTTAAGAATCCAATTTATATTACTTTTACTACTTATGTTGGTTAACTCTGTTATTTTTTATCGGTATTTTTTTCTGAAATCTTATGAGAAATACGAATCTCAAATTCAATCTCTTGAGATTGAAAATCACTTGAACTCACTTTATCAAAAATATGAGGGGGAAATCCAGGAGAATCTAAAAGTTGAGCTAAAATCCGATATTGAACAATTGATTGCAAAAGAGAAACAACGCTCTTTGTTTAGTAAATTCTTCAAAAATGACATCACACTTTATTCGATATTCATTTTGACTTTTATTTTGGGGGTTGTTTTTATTTTGTCGCTGATTTCATTCAGTCTAATAACTCGCCCACTCCGTAGATTACAAAACGCAACCAGAGAGTTGTCAAAAGGGAACTTAGATATTTGTATTGCAGAAAGTCGTTTATCTCCATTAAATAACCTGATTCGTTCATTTAATCAAATGGCAACCGATTTGGTTAATAGTCGCAAACAATTGATTCAAGCAGAAAAAGAAGTTGTTTGGCGTGAAATGGCTCGAGTGATGGCTCACGAAATCAAAAATCCATTAACACCCATCCAACTTTCAGCAGAACGATTGGAGAATAAATTTAGAGAATCTTCAAAAGATTTTGCGTCTGTGCTTGATGGTTCAATTGCAATCATAAAAGAAGAAATTGGAAATCTCTTTAAACTTGTAACTGAGTTTTCTCTATTTGCAAAATTACCAAAATCTGAACCCACTCAATTTAATATCTCACAATTGATTGAGGAAACAATCACTCCTTATCAAGATAATGTTACTATCACATTTCAATCTAGATTCCTTGAAGATGTATATGCTGACAAGTTCCAGTTTAAGCAAGTTTTGACTAATTTAATTCAAAACTCAATTCAATCGTGTAGGTATAATCCTCAAATCAATATTGATTTATCACAAAGAGAAGACAAAGTTCTCATTCAAATTTCTGATAACGGAAAAGGAATTGCGAAAGGTGATTTGAACAAAATATTTGACCCATATTTCTCTTCGAAAAAAAAGGGTACAGGCTTGGGATTGGCAATTGTAAAGAGGATAATCGAACAACATAACGGTGAGATTTCTGTTAAAAGTAAAATCGAGAAAGGGACTGAGATAACAATTGCAATTCCATTTGGTGAATAGGCATAGTACAAATGGAGTAATGGAAATTTCTATTTCATAACTGTAAATAGCAAAAGACTATGTTCAAATTGGAGTTCAATTTCTTTGTGTTTTTGAGAGAGAAGAAAGGATAATTTATGAACATACTAATTATTGATGATGAAAAAAATATACGCTATACTTTATCAGAAATTCTAACTGATGAAGGCCATCAAGTCATTGGTGTAGAATCGGGTGAAAAAGGTTTGTCGATATTGAAAAAGCAATCGTTCGAGTTTGTTATCCTCGATGTAAAATTGCCGGGAATTGACGGAATTGAAGTTTTTAAAGAAATCCAAAACTCAAAGATTGAAACAGATGTCTTGATAATATCAGGTCACAGCGATATTGAAACTGCAGTGGAAGTGGTAAAACTCGGTGCTTACGATTTCTTGGAAAAACCTTTATCAATAGCTAAAATTCTTACCTCTGTAAGAAATGTGTCGGAGAAGCATCTTCTACAATCCCGTTCAAAACAGTTGGATGAAGATATTCGAGATAAATATAGAATGGTCGGGAAATCTGCACAAATTCAATTCATCAGGAAAACAATAGAAAAAGTTGCTCCCACTAATACAAAAATTCTGATTCGCGGTGAAAGTGGAACAGGAAAAGAATTAGTTGCGTGGGCAATCCATCAAAACAGTAATCGTTTTGACAAACCATTTATAGCGTTCAATTCCGCAGCACTACCAAGTGAACTTGTTGAAAGTGAGCTTTTTGGATATGAGAAGGGTGCATTCACCGGTGCAAATCAGCATAAACCAGGCAAACTTGAAATGGCAAATGGCGGAACACTTTTTCTCGATGAGATTGGAGATATGAGTCTTGGAACTCAAGCAAAAGTTTTGCGTGTGATTCAAGAAGGCAAATTCGAGAGAGTAGGTGGTCAACAAACCATAGAAATTGATGTTCGAATAATTGCAGCAACTCATAAGATACTCGAAAATATGATAAAAGAGAAAACATTTAGAGAAGATTTGTATTTCAGATTAAATGTTCTTCCTATTATCTTACCTCCACTTCGAGAAAGGATTGGTGATATAAAACTTCTTACAGACTATTTTCTACAATATTTCTCTGTTGAGTTGAAGATCTCACCAAAAACAATTACAAAATCTGCACTTAATTTGTTAAATCAATTTTCGTTTCCAGGAAATATTAGAGAATTGAAAAATCTGATTGAACGATTATGTATTTTAGTTCAAGATGATAAAATCACCCCTGATCACATCAAACCTCACCTAAACATATTAAATCAAAGTGATGAGGACTGTATTTTCAAGATTGACAATTTTTCTAAAGCCAAACAAGAGTTTGAAATTAGGTTTTTAACAGAGTATTTGGATAACTATGATTGGAATATCAGTAAAGTTGCTGAGATACTTGGAATCCATCAATCTAATTTGTCTCGAAAGTTGAAAGAACTTGGTTTACGAAAGAGTTCTAACCACTAAGAGCACGAAGGACACGAAGATAATTTTATCTAATCTGTTTGTAAGTCCATTATACTTCTGAAACAGTCAAGTGCATCTGGGTTTGCAAGAGCATCTCTATTTGATACATCTTCGCCATTGATGATTTTCTTTACAGCTACTTCCACTTTTTTTCCATTAATTGTATAAGGAATATCATCAACTGCAATAATCTTAGCTGGAATATGTCTCGGACTGCACTCTTTAAGAATATTAGTTCGAATGTCTTTTATCAATTTGTTGTCTAAAACAAAATCTTTTTCGAGTTTTACGAAGAGAATAACTCTCTCATCGTTATCTAAATTTTGGCCAGCAACTACACTATCGGTTATTTCAGGCATATTCTCAACAACTCGATAAATTTCTGATGTACCTATTCTAACGCCACCTGGATTTAGTGTAGCATCAGAACGCCCAAACATTTGAACTCCACCATTCTCCGTTATTACTACATAATCACCGTGATGCCAAACATTTGGATAAACATCAAAATATGCGTTATGATATTTACTTCCATCTATGTCATTCCAAAAACATATCGGCATTGATGGAAATGGAGCAGTGCAAACTAATTCTGCTTTTTTTCCTACAACACATCTCCCTTCATCATCGTAACTTTCTACTTTCATACCAAGTCCACGACACTGGATTTCACCACGATAAACCGGAATAGTTGGATTTCCCAACATAAAACAAGATACAATATCAGTTCCACCTGCAATCGAACTGAGTTGAACATCAGATTTCCAGTCGCGATAAATATACTCAAAACTATCTTCACTCAACGGAGAACCAGTTGAGAGAATTGTTTTTAATTTCGAGAAATCGGATATTTGATTCAGCTTGACTCCAGCAGTTTCTAAAGATGCAATATATTTCGCACTCGTCCCAAAAATCGTTATATCCAAATCATCTGCAATTTTTAAAAGTGTATCAGGAGTAGGATAAAACGGATTGCCATCATACAAAACGATTGTAGCTCCAACTGCTAAACTGCTAACAAGCCAATTCCACATCATCCAACCACAAGTAGTAAAATAGAAAATAGTATCATCTCTTCTAAGGTCTGTATGAAGCACAAGTTCTTTCAAATGTTGGATGAGAGTTCCACCGGCAGAATGCACCATACTCTTAGGTTTTCCCGTAGTCCCTGACGAATACATCACATATAGCGGATGGTCAAATGGGAGTTGTTCAAATTGTATTTTAGGAGTAAACTCAGGCAAGAATTCGTCCCAAGTTACAGCATTGTTAAATTCCGATAAATCTGCTTTTTGTGTATATTCGGTTATCACCACCTTTTCGATTGATGGAAGTTTATTCAAAATTCCTTTAAGTTTTTGTAATGAATCAAATCGTTTTCCTTTATAGAAATATCCATCACTTGCAAAAATCACTTTTGGTGTGATTTGTGTAAATCTGTCGAGAACACCATTGATTCCAAAATCCGGTGATGATGACGACCAAATCGCCCCGATACTACTTGTAGCCAACATAGCAATGATAGTTTCCGGTAAATTCGGCATAAATCCAGCAACTCTATCTCCCTTTTCAACTCCTACAGATTTCAGTGCGTAAGCCAATTTTTCAACTTGATTATATAACTCAGAATAAGTCAAAGTTTTACGGATTGTATCTTCACCATAAAATTGGATAGCTATCTTTTCATCTTGGAATTTCAGTAGATTTTCAGCATAATTCAGTCTTGCTCCGGAAAACCATTTTGCACCGGGCATTTTGTTCAAATCGTCAATAACTTGTACAAAATCTTCAGAGTGGATTACATTTGCAAATTCCCAAATTGATTCCCAAAACTTAGTAATATATTGGATAGACCAGTCGTATAACTCGTGATAATTTGAAATATCTAGTAAATATCTTTCATTTACAAATTCACGAAATTTGTTCATCTGTGAGTTTGCAATTCGCTTATCCGATGGTTTCCAAAGTTGTGGGTTCATAAACCTACCTTTTTGATGAAAATAATTTAGTATAATTTATCAACATTTTGGAACCGTAGAAAAATAGAAAAAACAAGAATACTGGGTTTACAATGACTATTTATTCTATTCTTTTGACATTCAGCATTAAAAAACACTATTTATGTGATGTTTGAAAAGTTTGTGATAAAACACCAACCAACATTCACTAATGCTACTCATTGGTTGGGTTTATTTTCTTCGCCTTTAAAAGCAGGAATATATCTGGTCTAATTTGCTTATTTTATAAACTAAAATCTATAAAAATCGAAACATAATAAAGACCTGTAAGGATAAATATAACTCCTGCAATATATCGCATTACTTTTTCAATTTTTGTGATTTTATTGTAGAAAACA
>CAZSJY010000009.1:0-41986 GCA_964607375.1 uncultured bacterium | reverse complement strand
AAATCATCATATTTATTCATTGTTTGATTATATATTAACATTGTAAACTATTAAAGAGCATATGCTCATAATAAAGCAAATTATAATGCCAAGACCACATAAAAAAAGAAATATATGTTTTGAGTTAAGGTCTTCTTGCTTTAAACCGAGAGGGATTCCAACTACTTCTTTGGAATCTGTTAATTTATCTTTGGATGAATTAGAAGTTATGCGTTTGAGTCACGCAGAGGGTTTATATCAGGAAGATACAGCTAGAATAATGGACATATCACGGCAAACTGTAGGTAGAATATTAAATTCAGCTTATCGGAAAATTACAGATGCATTTCTAAATGGAAAAGCAATTTTAATTGAAGGTGGAAATGTAGAAGTTCGGTGTAGGTACTTTTGTAATAATTGTAGTTACGAATGGGAAACAACTTGTTTACCAGAACGCCCTACAGAATGCCCTAAATGTAACAGCCAGCTAATTAATAATTTACTTCGTTGCTGCGATTTTAATAAAAATGGCGAAGTTTAAATGATCACAGTTTATTTGTAATTTACAGAAAGGGAGTAAAATGAAAGAACCTTTAACTATTGCTGAAGTATCCTCTGTAGCGAAAGTCCTTAAGATACTGGCACATCCTACGAGAATAAAAATTGTCGAGTATTTGGAGAATGACGAAAAAAATGTGACTTCAATCCAAGACAAGATTGGTATTGACCAACCGGGTGTTAGTCAGCATCTGAAAAAAATGTATGGTAATGGAATTTTGAAAAAACGTAGAGAAGGAGTTAAAATATATTACCGGGTAAACAATCAAATGATTAAAGGTGTTTTGCAGTGTATTCGCAATTGTAGGCACCACGAGAAATATGGATATAGTCTAAATCAATAATCCTATCACTCATTAAAATTTTGAAATTGATGAGTAAAATTGTTACAATTCGAATTAAATTTTCGTACATTTATGTTAGGTATATTTTAACTTAAAGGATATTAATAGTTGGCTGATACTCAAAAAGAACTTTCATTTTGGGAACATCTTGAAGAACTCAGATGGTCTTTTATCAAAATACTTCTTGCTATAATAGTTGGTGGAATCTTTTCTTATCTATTTTCTGATGGAATTTTAGGTTACTTAACTGAACCTTCAAAATCACTAAACATTGATCTCAATCTTCAAGTACTGAAAGTAACAAGTATGTTTATGGTAAAAGTTGGTGTAGCAATTATGGGTGGTATTACACTCGGCATTCCAGTTATCATTTATCAAATTTGGAAGTTTGTTTCGCCCGCCTTTGAGAAAGATTATAGTTGGAGTATCATTTTTATTGTCTTCTTTGCTACAATTCTGTTCTTCGTTGGCTTAGCTTTTGGGTATTATATAATTATTCCTTTCAGTTTAGGATTTTTTACTTCATTGACATCAACAGCTGTTGATGTGAAATACAATTTCACATTGAAAGGATACTTAAGTTATATAATGTGGATAATGTTTGCTTGTGGACTTGTATTTCAATTACCTATGTTGACAATCTTTTTTACAAGAATAGGTTTAGTTACACCAAAATCTCTTAAAAATTACAGAAAATATGCTTTCATAATCTTCTTGATTCTTGCAGCAATTTTAACTCCACCAGATCCACTTAGTCAAATTTTGATAGTTATTCCATTATTTTTACTCTACGAAGTGAGTATAATTATATCAAGATTTTTTATTAAGAAAAACACACTTAAAGAAACTAAAATATAATTTGCTGGTTTAGAAGCAAAAAGTCCAATAATTTTATATATATAGTTTAATGCAAAAACTGACAGATTTCCATTAAATACTAAATATGGAAATCGTATAGAAATTAAGTTAAATTTAGGAGGTAAATATGGGGGGCTTAGGACCTTGGGAAATTATCATAATATTGGTGGTAATCTTATTAATATTTGGTGGAAAGAAACTTCCAGAACTTGCAAGAGGTCTTGGACAGGGACTAAGAGAGTTTAAGAAAGCTACAAAAGATATCAAAACACAAGTTGATGATTCCGTTAATGAAATTGACGAAGTTAAGAAAGAAGCCATTAAAGATTAATTCAATCAACTATCAAAAGTCAAATAATTTGTCTGCGATAGGATTTTAGTATTTCGCAATTCAAGTTAGACAAACACAATAACAAATCCCTCAAAGTTATTGTTGTTGGTGCTGGAGCTTCTGGGTTGATTGCTTCTGCTAGAGCAGCTCAACTGGGAGGCGATGTAATCCTCTTAGAAAAAATGAAACTCCCAGGAAAGAAATTACTCATTTCTGGGAAAGGACGCTGTAACATAACTAATGTCGCATCTGTAAAAGATTTTATATCTCACTTTGGGAAAAATGGTAAGTTTCTTTATCAAGTGTTCTATAAGTTCTTTTCTGACGAGATTGTTGCAATTCTTGAATCTAAAAATGTTGAAACTATAGTCGAAAGAGGTGGTAGAATCTTTCCCAAGAGTGGAATATCAAAAGATGTAGTTGATGCTTTGGTAAATTATGCTCTATCAAATGGAGTTCAAATAAAGTACCAATCCAATGTTAAAAGAATTATCGTGGAAAATAACAAAGTAATTGGAGTTGAATTTACAGGAAAATCAGGGAAAGAATTTCTTCATACCAAATCATTAATTCTTGCAACAGGTGGGGTGTCATATCCAAAAACAGGTTCTTCTGGTGATGGATATAGAATGGCAGAAAAGTTGAATCATAAAATTATTCCGTTAAAACCTGCTTTAATTCCACTCGAAACTTCCGATGCAACAATAAATACTATCAATAATTTAAATCTCAAAAATGTTAAAGTCACTATTATTTCAGATGATAATTACATCACAGATTCCTTTGGAGAAATGAGTTTTATTGATAATAGAATCACAGGACCAATTATTTTAACTTTAAGCAAAATAATTGTTGAAATGTTAGATGAAAATCAAAAAGTCGAATTGTCGATTGACTTAAAACCAGCACTAAGTAACACAAAACTTGATAAGAGATTAATAAGAGAAATAAATGAAAATGGAAAACTCAATTTTAGAACAATACTAAAACAAATACTACCTCAGAAATTAATTTCAGTGTGTGTAGAACAAACTAAAGTTTCAGAAAATAAACTAGGACATCAAATAACTTCCGAAGAGAGAAAACTGCTTCTAGCGTGGTTGAAAAAATTTCGTTTTACGATCTCTCGATATCGACCTATATCAGAAGCTATTGTAACATCTGGTGGAATAAACCTACAAGAAGTGAATCCTCGCACAATGGAATCGAAACTTATAAATGGATTGTATTTTTGTGGAGAAGTGTTAGATATTGATGCTGATACAGGCGGTTACAATCTTCAAGCTGCATTTTCCACAGGATGGGTTGCAGGTCAATCTTCTGTAACCAAGTAAAATATTCGGTAAATAACCTATAACTATCTTGTTTATCATCAGTACTTTCAATATATTCAAGTAAGATTTAAGTTTAGGAAAACATTAAATCAACAATTACATTAGGTATTTGAAAAAATTGATTAACTCATAATTCAAATGAAGAGGTAGAATATGTGTAAAACAGAAGAAAGAAGAGAAAGTACTGAAAGAAGAGACAATGATCGTCGTAAGAAGAATTATCCTGTACATGAAGAGAAGAGAAAATTTAGCAGGAGGAAAGACAAAAATAGGCGAAACAATAATAATTAAGAAATGTCTTTCAAAATATCTCTTGCCATTATAATTTTTTTTAATATTCCCAACCACATAAGTATATTAAATAATGCTATGTTGATATTTATTAATCTTAATAAATTAAGACCGACAGGTATTAAATAGATTTAAGACGAAAGAAGAATATGAATTACAAACAAAAACGAATTAATTACTTATTCACAACAACTAAAGGGTTGATTCTAATAAATATTGCAATTATTTCACTTGTAGTAGCATTATTTGGTATGTTATCTGGTCCACTGAAAGAGTGGGGTTTAGGGGACTTGATGGTACGCTTTCTCGGAATGGACTTACAACCACAAGAACGAGAGGGCAGAATTATAATGCTGTATCATACTATTGCAATAGCATTCCTTTCATTACTTGTTTATATAATTACTGATATTGTAAAAATGAAACCAGAACAGGTTAGAAATATCAGAAATACAATTACTGTAGGTTATTTGATGGTTGTTATTTTTGGCTTGGGATTTGCGTATTGGGGTCATAATTGGTCTTTTCATGGATTGTTCTTAGTGGGGCAAACTCTTGTATTTTATTCGGGAATTCTACTTACAATTGCTCTATGGCCATGGAACAAAGAATATTATGATACTGAATCTGATTATGCTCACACAAAATCTGGCTTTCCACTTGAGAGAGCTGCATTTTGGATTATGTCTGTTTCTACATTAGGTTCGGCTGTTTTCGGAGCGGTAGCTGGAGCTTCATTTGGAAATGGATTTGAGACATTTCTTGCTGAAAATGGAGTTCGACACACACACCATTCACCACTCGATCTTGCAGTTATTGGTCATTTGCATATTATGCTAACTTTAATTGGAATTGCAACTGCATTAATAATTGGTCGTTGGTATGATTGGAAAGGAATACTCCACAAAATTGGTATGTGGTTGTTTATAATAGGAACTATAATTATTACATTAGGTGTTTGGGCAGTTGTTCCTTATCGTTTGTATGCTCATGCAATAATTTATGTTGGGGCTGTATTTTCAATGTCTGGCGCCTTAATGCTTGTTATTTTTGGTTGGCGAAAACTAATGGGATTTAATTCTGAAAACAAGCAAGTGGTTGGTTTTGTAAAACGAATTAAAATGTTAATTAATGATCCATTGAAATTCGGATCACTTTGGCAAATGGTATTTATGAATTTTACTGTAAGTGGGGTTGGAATTTTCATGGCTATCAAGTTAGAGAAAATTTTTAGAGTTATCCCATTCAGAGAAGAAAGAATCACTTTGACAGGTCATTGGCACATTCTTGCTGCCCTAACAGGAACAATTGTGTTAATGTATTTAATGAGTGAAGTTTTTCCGCTTAAAGGCAAAATTAGAAAGATAACAGGTTGGACAATAATACTTGGGTCAGACATCGCATTTGCAATGGTCACATTATTTTCTCTAAAAAGATTATGGGTTTCAGAAGAAGCACAGGAACCAATAGTTAAATTTTATATGATATTAACAGAAGTTGGGCTGGGTATTCTCGAAATTACTTTAGGAATTTATATGATATGGCTATTGATCAAACTAATAAATAAAAAGTTGTTAGGGATGTCGTTAATGTTAATCCTTGGATCAATAATCATTTCTTGTGGAAAACCAGCTAACGAGATCCATCCTTCCAAAATTGATATGAGTTTAACTGTTAATCCAGGTGAGTGGGTATCTGTTCCTTCTGGTGAATATCTTTCGGGATTTAATGCTCATTCGGTGAATATTGATTACGATTTTGAGATTATGAAAACAGAAGTAACTAATTTTGAATTTGCACAATACTTAAATGAAGCATTTTTAAATAAAAATATTTATATCAAGAATAATGAAGTGTGGGGAAATTACCATGGTGATGAATTCCATAATGGGCGACACGAAAAACATGTAAATAATCAAGACTTCCAATACTACAACTTAAATGGAGAAAGAGCGAGAATCAACTACAAAGATGGATACTTTTCAGTTGAGGATGGTTACTACAATTTTCCTGTAACTTATGTATCTTGGCCTGGTGCTTTTGCATTTGCTAACTTTTATGGTTGGCGTTTACCATTAAAACATGAATGGGAAAAATCTGCAAGAGGAATTAATGATCAATCTTATCCATTTGGTAATTTTGAACTTGGACCTGATAATGGTCCACAGTACGGTAATTATCATCATAGCGGAGATCCATTTGATGATTTCAATGGACTAACTCCAATCGGATTTTACAACGGTAATAAGCACGGAGATTTCCAAACTAAAGATAGTAAAAGTCCGTTTGGTTGTTATGATATGGCAGGAAATGTTGCTGAATGGACAGGAGATATAGTGAAAGGTAGTCATCAGCGATATATCATGGGCGGTTCAATGATGGAATATGCTTTTGAAATGCGATCTGCTACTGAAAATAGCGGTGTTCCAGGATTTGTTGACGACGAAGTTGGATATGTTAAGCCATATATGAGTTTTCAAGTTGGATTTCGATGCGTTAGAGGAAAAAAAGGAAATATAATAGAAAGTGGTTCTCACTAAATTATAAGATTCCTTTTTGAAAATGTTTAGATTCTACTTACAGTTAATTAAAACACCACAAACTGGGTTGCTTGTTTTCACAGCATTTGCTGGTTATCAAAGTGCAGTTAATGCAGGTGCTGAGCCTGTTGCTTTATTTGATTTAATTCTAGCTTTCTTTGGAATGCTACTAGTTGTTTGTGGTACTACAGCTTTAAATATGGTGTTCGACCACGATATTGATGCTGTAATGGAAAGAACTAAAATGCGTCCGATTCCTAGAGGAGTTATTACTACACGACAAGCGTCAATTCTAAGTTGGTTTAGTATATTAGTAGGTTCTTCAATAAATTTAAAAATATCAATAGTTTACTGTGTAGTTGTTTTATTAGGATTTCTATTCGATTTTATTGTTTATACAATTTGGCTAAAAAGACGATCCCCTTGGTCGATTGTATTTGGTGGTCTGTCAGGTGGTATGCCAGTATTAGCCGGAAGAGTATTAGCTACAGGAAGTATAGATACGATAGGAATATTGTTAGCAACTGCAATATTGTTATGGATTCCTACTCATATTTTAACATTGGCTATGAATCACGATAAAGATTATAAATTAGCCGGTGTGCCTACATTCCCAAATAAACTTGGATTCACAACTACGAGATATATCATTGCCGTTTCAAATTTACTTGCAGCTTTGATTTTGATTTTTGTAGGTTATCAATTGGAAATTAGTAACATAGGAATGCAGATTTTACGAATTGGAAGTTTAGGTCTGTTTATTCTTTCTATTAGATTGATTTCTAATCCATCTGAAGAAAGAAATTTCACTTTATTCAAATATGCATCATTATTTATGGCTGGTGTGATGCTAATATTTATTTTATGAAAGAGGATTCAGAATTAGTTTCTGAATCAAAATTGATGGTATATGTGATAGAATGTCACATTAATTAATAAATAAAAAGAAGGGGAATAACATGGAAATGGCACTTTGGCAAAAAGGTGTTTTGTTATTAACAGGGTTGATTGCAATCTACATGATTAAATTCTTTGCAGATCAACAAAAAAGTGAAGATACAGCTGGAACATTTAATCTCTATTATATTGTTTCGTTTGCTGTATTATTGGTTGCGGGTTTACTGCTTATCTTTTTTGGTTGGAAGGTATTGGAACATCCATTTGTAGCAGTAGTAGCAGGTTTAATTCCATTTTCGCTTGCAATTGGATTAATTACACAATTTTATCCAGAATATAGCAAAAATGTGCTAATCTTTTTTGTAATTGGATTAGTCTTGATTACAATCAATAAATTTGGAAATCCAGATGCAACTTGGGGTAAAATTGTTTATCCTGTGTTTCATGCAATTGCAGGTTTTACTATTTTCTTTTTACCATTATTTGCATCGAAAGCTGGTAAAGCTCCAGCTGGTTTTTATAATGTAACAATTGGTGGTACTATAATTGGTATTGGCGGTTTAGCTTTAGCATATGAAAAAGTGAATGCTGCTGGTTTATTTGGTATATTCGATATCAATTTTATTATTTTGATTTTAGCACCAGTTTTGTTTTTGACTGCGTTATTCTTTATGCTTGGATTTACAAAAAAGTAAACAAATCAACTAAAGGGCGTTTTAAACAACGCCCTTTTACTTCGCAATGATTTCAAAATTAGATGTAGATCGAAAATACCTGTTACTAGTTTCAGGTTTAATGTGGAGCAGTATAGGAGTTTTATTGAATTCAATCGCGTACCATTGGGTTATTCAATTCACAACAAATGAAATGTTGGTTTCTCTCATATTAGGAATTTCAATGGGATTTATTATTGCTAAATTTGGTTTCTCTCATATTGCTTTAAAAAATATCAATCGAATTTCTTGTCTACCTAGTAAAGTTAGCTTATTGTCATTTCAAGAACCTAAAAGTTATATTTTAATTGGTTTTATGATGAGTTTAGGACTGTTTTTAAGAAAGTCTGGATATTTTCCCGAGACGATACTTGCTCCAGTGTATATTGGAATTGGTACAGCTTTATTCGTTTCCGGCTTATCTTATTACAAAAATAAAAATCAACCGCTAATTCAATAACAGAACGTGTTGAGTTAAACACGATTAAAATAATTGTTGAGTTCTTGGAGTTGTTCCTCCTAATTTAATAGAAATACAACCTAAATTATACTCAATAAGTGAATTCTCTTAACTGTTTCGAAGTAAAAAGTAGACATAAACTTAACAAAATTGACATTGACTACAGAGAAATTATAAATCATAATTCTTAAGTTAAAATGGTTTTTAGTGATTCTGATAATGAAATAAAGTGTTGTTTGTTCTATTACTTACTCTTGTTTACATAAACTTTTGCTCTGTAAATTTCGTATTGAAATAAGAACAGATAAAGGAAATATTATATGGCTTCAACATCAGATTTTAAAAATGGTGTTATTTTAAATCATAAAAATGCACTATGGAAGATAGTGGAATTTATGCATGTCAAACCAGGGAAAGGTCCTGCATTTGTAAGAACAAAACTCAAAAATGTAAAAACAGGCCAAGTTGTAGAAGAAACATTCAGAGCTGGCGAAAAAGTTGAAATTGTTAGGATTGAAGCAAGAGATTATACCTACTCTTATTTCGATGGAGAATTCTATGTTTTCATGGATAATGAAACTTTTGAACAGATATCTTTATCTAATACTCAAGTAGAGGATGTACTAGATTTTCTCATAGAAAATACAACTACAACAATTGCATTTAATGGAGATGAACCTGTCGAAGTTCGTATTCCTCAACATATGAACTTGATTATTGCAGAGACTGATCCATGTGAAAAAGGAAATACAGCTCAGGGTGGAACAAAACCAGCAAAATTAGAAACAGGAGTTATAATTCAAGTTCCATTGTTCATTCAGGAAGGTGAAAAAATACGAATTGATACAAAAGACCGTCGCTATATCGAAAGAGTGAAAGAATAATTATCAGGATAATACTATGTTTTTAAAAAATAAAATTAAAAGTATAATAGATTTGATAGAAACATCTGAAATCAATGAAATAGAGATATCTTCCTTTTGGGGAGCTCAGAAAATTCGTGTTAGTCAAAACCAGAATACTAAACACTCTTCGCCTTTTGTAGAGTCAACTCCTCCACAATCAGTTCAAGTAACACAACAAACTGAGGAATCTTTACCAAAGGAAACGGAACCAGTTCAGGAAGCTCCAGTTCTCGCTGAAGAGATAGTATCACAAAATCATCATGAAATTACTGCACCTTTAGTAGGCACTTATTATTCATCTCCAAAACCTGATGCTGATGATTTTGTCAAAGTAGGGGACATAATCTCTGTTGGACAAGTAATTTGTATTATCGAAGCTATGAAAATCTTTAATGAGATTGAGTCCGAAGTTTCGGGTAAAGTTTTAGAAATCATCCCAGAAAGCGGGACTCCGATAGAATTTGGTCAACCAATGTTAATTGTTGAAAAAAGTAAATAATGTTTAGAAAAATATTAATTGCTAATCGTGGTGAAATAGCACTTAGGATTATTCGAGCTTGTAGAGAGTTAAACATACAAACAGTTGCAGTATATTCAAAAGCTGATGAATTATCTTTACATGTTCGTTTCGCTGATGAAGCAATCTGCATAGGACCACCAGAAAGCTCGAAGAGTTATTTGAATATCCCATCAATTATTTCCGCTGCCGAATTAACAAATGCTGATGCAATTCATCCTGGGTATGGTTTCTTATCTGAGAGTGCAGAATTCTCCGATATTTGTAAAGATCACGATATTTCCTATATCGGTCCACCACCTGAAACTATAAATGCAATGGGTGATAAAGCAAATGCAAAAGAGACAATGAAATCAGTTGGAGTTCCTGTAATCCCTGGTTCAGAAGGTGTTGTAAATACTGTAGATGAAGCACTTAGGGTTGCCGAATCTGTTGGTTTTCCTGTAATGCTTAAGGCATCTGCTGGAGGAGGAGGTCGTGGTATGAGACTTGCTAATACTGCATCTGAACTTGATGAAGCATTTCATACAGCACAATCAGAAGCTCTTACCGCGTTTAATAACGGGGATATGTACCTTGAGAAATTTATCCAAAAACCAAGACATATTGAAGTACAAGTTCTTGCAGATGCTCACGGGCAAATAGCGACTCTTGGTGAACGAGAATGTTCAATTCAAAGACGACACCAAAAACTTTTAGAAGAATCTCCATCTGTTGCTGTAACTCCGGAGATAAGAAAGAATATGAGTGAAGCAGCAGTCAAAGGAGTAAAAGCTGCTAGTTATCTTGGTGCAGGTACTATTGAATTCTTGCTTGATATAAATGGGGATTTCTATTTTATGGAAATGAATACCAGAATTCAAGTCGAGCATCCTGTAACGGAAATGGTAATTGGAACTGACCTTATTAAACATCAAATTCTATGTCACGCAGAAATCCCACTTCCTGAATGGATGTTGGATACTGGACTTCGTGGACATTCAATAGAGTGCCGTATTAATGCAGAGGATCCTGATCATAAATTTCGACCTTCGCCTGGAAAAATAACAAGTTTCCATATGCCGGGTGGTATGGGCATTCGTGTTGATACTCACGCTTATGCAGGATATCATATTCCACCAAACTATGATTCAATGATTGCAAAATTAATTGTTCATGCTCCATCTAGAAAAGAAGCAATCAACAGAATGCGTGGAGCATTAGATGAATGTGTTATTGAGGGAATAAAAACTAGTGTACCGTTTCATAAACAGTTGTTAATAGATAAAGATTTTGTTAATGGAAACTTCGATACGAGTTTCTTAGAAAATTTCCAATATAAAAAAGGAACAGTTTAATATATGAATATACCGGAAAATCTTAAATACTCAAAGGATCACGAATGGATTGATTTGAAAAATGATGTAGTTGGTATAGGTTTAACAGATTTTGCTCAAAGTGAACTCGGTGATATAATTTTTATAGAGTTTCCTGAAATTGGAGATGAAATATCATCAGGAGATACAATCGGTACTGTTGAAGCTGTAAAAACTGTAGCTGATATGTTTTCACCAGTTTCTGGAGTAATTATTGAAGTGAATGAAGATTTAGAAGATTCTCCAGATTTAGTTAATTCAGATCCATACGGAGATGGTTGGATTGTTAAGTTAAAGCTCAGAAATCCAGAAGAAATTGATTTGTTGCTAGACTCAAAAACTTACAGAGAACTTATTTGAAAATGCAATTCATCCCTTCAACTTCAAAACAGAAAACTGAAATGACAAATGCTATTGGAATTGATAGCGTTGAAAAATTGTTTGATATAGTTCCTGATAACATTCGCTTAAGGAACAAACTTGGATTGCAAGAATCTATTTCTGAAATGGAATTGGAAATTGAAGCAAAAAAAATATCTGGAATGAGTAAATCTGCTTCAGAGTATCTGTGTTTTTTGGGTAGCGGTGTGTATGACCATTACATTCCTAAAACAGTTGATTTTTTATCTAACCGTTCGGAGTTCTATACTGCATACACACCGTACCAAGCAGAAGTTAGTCAAGGGACTTTGCAAGTTTTATACGAATTTCAAACAATGATTTGCGAGTTAAGCGGATTGGATGTAGCAAATGCATCATTATACGACGGAGCCTCCGCTCTTGCGGAAGCTTGTTCAATTGCTTTAGCTTCCAGAAGGAATAGTAAAATATTAATTTCCGAAACTGTAAATCCAAGATATGTGAAAGTTGCTAAAACTTATTTACAAAACCGTGATGTTAAGATAATAATGCTTCCAACAGTAAAAGGAAAAACGGATTTTTCCATAATTGACAAACATCAAGAAGAAATTGCGGGTATTGTAATTCAATCTCCTAATCATTTTGGGTTGTTAGAGGACTGGGCAGAAGTTAAATCCCAACTTGTTGATCCAAAATCACTATTAATCGCCGTAAGCGATCCTATGAGCTTATCAATTATAAAACCTCCTGGAGACTGCGGAGCGGATATCTTTGTTGGTGAAGGGCAAGCTTTGGGAAATCCAATGTCTTATGGAGGTCCATTTCTTGGATTGATGGCACTAACTTCTAAATTGAAGAGGAAAATGCCCGGGCGTATTATTGGCAAAACTGTAGATTTAGATGGAAACGATGGGTATGTACTAACTTTGCAAACTAGAGAGCAACATATCCGCCGTGAAAAAGCAACTTCAAATATTTGTACAAACCAAGGGTTGATAGCTCTTCGATCTGCAATTTATATGTCGTTGTTAGGGAAAGAAAAACTTCCTGAGTTAGCTAAATTCTGTTTTGATAAAGCACAATACACTGCAAATGAGATTGCCAAGTTAACAGGATTTTCAATTCCTCTTGGAAACCAATTTATAAAAGAGTTTGTTGTTAATACACCAAGTTCAGCTTCAGCAATTGTAAAATTTGCTGAAAATAATAGTGTTTTAATTGGAATAGTCGAAAATGACCAAACTGATAGATTGATACAGATAGCTGTTACGGAAAAGCGTTCTAAAGCAGATATTGATAAACTAATTTTAATATTGAAAGATTATGTTGAAAATTGAGTTATGAAGGTTTTTGAACTATTAAAACAAATAAGAAAAAAACGCGGGACTTGTGCAATTGCATTAGTTGATCCCGATACCAAAAATGATTATAACCTTTCTGACACAGTCAAATTAATCACTGATTCAGATTATGATGCTTTGTTTGTTGGTGGGAGTTTAATCATGGATGATTTGTTTGAGGATAGAATTAATATTATTAAAGAAAATTCTAATTTACCAGTGATAATATTTCCTGGTTCTTCTAATCAATTATCTGGGAAAGCAGATGCAGTTCTATTTCTTTCACTTTTAAGTGGGCGTAATCCACAATATCTGATTGGTGAGCATGTACATTCAGCACCTAAAGTTTATAATCTTAAAATTGAACCTATTCCTACTGGTTACATTTTAATTGACGGTGGTGTACCTTCCTCTGTTGCTGTAATGAGCAATACAAATCCTCTCCCAATGAGTAAACCAGATATTATTTTAGCACACGCTTTGGCAGGTGAATACTTGGGAATGAAGCAAATATTCATCGAATCTGGAAGTGGTGCAAAAGAACATGCAAATGAGAAATTGATTCAACTATTATCTTCAAAACTATCTATTCCTTTAGTTATTGGTGGCGGAATACGAACACCAGAATCCGCAAGGTTATTAGCCGAAGCAGGAGCTGGATGCATTGTTACTGGGAATATTATTGAGGAGAATCCTAATCCAAATCTATTAAAGAATTTAACAAAATCTATTCACTACTTCGAAAATTAGATGAAGTTGAATGATCAAAAGAATATGCTAAATCCATTGCATCCTTTTGCTAAGGAATTTCTATTACATCTACAGTTTGAACGAAGATTGTCTAACAATACAGTACAAGCTTATTGGATCGATTTAAGACGATATACTGACTTTCTATTTGATGAATGTAGAATAAAATTACCCAAAAACATTATGTTATCTCATGTTCGTAAATATGTAAAGTGGTTGAATCAGATACCAATTCAAAAGACTGATACTATTGGATTGAAGTCATCAAGTGTGAATAGGACTTTCTCTTCGATTAGGGGTTTTCATGATTATCTGATTCAACAGAATCTTTCTTCTAAAGATCCAACCAACATTTTAGAAACTCCGAAGTTGGAAAAAAAACTCCCTACAATCCTCTCAGTTGAAGAAATTGACAAGATAATTGAATCTATAGATTTAGAAAAGACGATATCACTTCGCGATAGAGCTTTACTTAGTCTTTTATATGCTTCTGGTTTACGCGTAACAGAACTTGTAAACCTAAAGTTGACTAACATATTACAAGAAGAGCAATTAATAAGAGTAATTGGCAAGGGAGACAAAGAACGAATTGTCCCAATAGGTAGTCGAGCTTTAAAACATCTCAACGAATATAATGAGTTAATTAGACCATCACTTGCAAGAAAAGGTAATAGTCGTGGTTATATATTTTTAAACCAAAGAGGAACTCCTTTAACTCGAATGACAGTTTGGAATATTCTTCAAGATAATGTGTTAAGAGCTGGCATAAAAAAGAAAATCAGTCCACACACCTTTCGGCATAGTTTTGCAACTCATTTATTGGAAGGTGGGGCAGATTTACGAGCCGTACAAGAAATGCTTGGTCATGTGGATATTTCAACTACTCAAATATATACACATTTGGACAAGCACACACTAAAAGAAATACATAAGGAATGCCACCCGAGGGGATAAATGTTATTTAGATTACCTGCTGAAGTTCTAGTTTTGCTTTTACCTGCACTTTTATTTGCATTATGTGTACATGAATTTGCTCATGCATATATGGCATTTCGATGTGGGGATGAAACCGCAACTAGAAGAGGTCGTTTAACTCTAAATCCTATGGCTCATATTGATCCAATGGGAACTTTAATGATTCTATTTGTTGGGTTTGGTTGGGCAAAACCTGTTCCTGTTAATCCTTTTAATTTGCGAAACCCACAAACTGATATGATGAAAGTTGCTTTTGCAGGACCTGCAACAAATCTAGGATTTGCATTTTTAGGTGGAATTGTACTGCGAATGTTTGGGTTTAATAGCATATATTTATTGATGACCTCTGGAAATAATTTTCTAGTGTTCGTATTCTATTTTGTTTACATCAATATTATGTTAGCAGTATTTAATATGATTCCTGTTGCACCCTTAGATGGCTCACAAATATTTTCAGGATTGATGGGAAGAAAGTATCCAAAATTGGTCCAAAAACTTCAGATTCACGGTCCCCAGTTTTTGTTTGGAATTATTATTATCGGATATTTTACTAATCTTCATGTCATAGGTTGGATAATTCGTCCATTTTTAGAATTGTTTCTATATTTGTTTGCGGGAATATCTTAGTATTGGATAAAAACAAAATACAATTTAAGCAACTTCGTCTTCAAGGTTGGCGAAAGAATCGCTCAATTGCCAGGATGATTAAATATATTATCATCTTTATTTTAGTAGTCTATATGATTTACAAGTTAAATTTTATTTGAAATTATTAATTTTAGGGAAGTTATATGAAAATAATTGAATGTGTACCAAATTTTAGTGAAGGGCAAAATCAAGAAATAATAAAGCAAATTACTGATTCCATTGAGTCTGTTTCAGGAATATCTATGCTCGATATCGATCCAGGAGCAGATACAAACAGAACAGTTGTAACTTTTGTTGGCGAACCTGATGCTGTACTCGAGGGTGCTTTTGAAGGAGTTAAAAAAGCTTCAGAATTGATTGATATGCGAAATCATTCTGGTGAACATGCAAGAATGGGTGCAACAGATGTTTGTCCACTTGTGCCAGTTTCTAATGTAACAGTAGAAGAATGTATAGAATATTCTAAAATTCTTGCTAAACGCGTTGGTGAAGAATTAGGAATTTCAGTATTTCTATATGAAAATTCTGCTTCAAATGAAGATAGAGTTAATCTAGCTACAATCCGTGCTGGAGAATACGAAGGAATGGCTGAAAAAATAATTCTTCCAGAATGGAAGCCTGATTATGGACCAACAAAACTCAATGAAACTGCAGGAGTTACAGCAATTGGTTGTAGAAATTTTTTAATTGCATATAACTTTAATCTTAATACTCAATCCAAGAAAATTGCTAGTGATATTGCTTTAGATGTCAGAGAAATGGGGCGCAACAAAAGAAACGATAAAGGTAAATTTGTACGTGATGAAAACGGCGTTCCTGTTAAAGTACCCGGTTCATTAAAAGGAACTAAAGCTGTTGGTTGGTATATTGATGAATATAAAATAGCTCAAATTTCAATGAATATAGTTGATTATCACCAAACTCCTCCACATATAGCATTTGAGGAGATAAGACAACAATCCCGTAAACGAGGAATTAGAGTTACTGGTAGTGAATTAGTTGGACTTATTCCACTTGACGCAATACTTCAAGCTGGAGTTTATTATTTAAAGAAACAACGACGTTCAACAGGCATCCCAGAACTGGATATTATTCATATTGCAGTTAAATCTCTTGGATTGGATGAACTCTATCCATTTAATCCAAAAGAAAAAATAATTGAATATCAGATAGCTGAAAAGTATGGACCTCTAGCGAATATGACCTCAGTCGAATTTGCAAATGAAACTTCTACAGAAAGTCCAGCTCCAGGTGGAGGAAGTGTTTCAGCTTTAGCTGGTTCTTTGGGAGCGGCATTATCTGCAATGGTAGCAAATTTGACATTCGGGAAAAAGAAATGGGATCACTTATTTGATCAAATGAATGACATTGCCAATAAAGGTCAGGAGTTGAAAACTAAACTTCTAAAATTAATTGACGATGATACAAATGCTTTTAATCTTGTTATTGATGCGATGCGATTACCTAAGAAAACAAAAGAACAAATTGCTGAACGAGATGAAGCAATTGAAAAAGCAAACAAGAATGCAACAAATATCCCATTTACTGTGATGAATTGTTGCAATGAAGTATTGGATATAGCACTTCGATCAGCTGAAAATGGAAATGAAAATTCTGTTTCAGATGCAGGTGTAGCGGGGGAAATGGCATCAGCTGGAGCTAGGGGAGCTTCACTTAATGTTCGCATAAACCTTAGTGGTATTGAGGATAAACAGTTTTGTGATAAAATGAAAAATGAAACACACTTAGTCCTTAAAGAAGTTGATTCTAAACTCAAAGAAATTCGTAGTATAGTGGATAGTAGATTATCAGATTGATGAATGATATTAGATTATTACCTTCTGATTTAATCAATCAGATTGCTGCAGGTGAAGTAGTTGAACGACCTGCATCTGTTGTTAAGGAGCTTGTAGAAAATTCCCTAGATGCTGGTGCAAATCACATAGACATACTGATAAAAGATGGTGGGAAATCTCTAATCAAAATCTCTGATAATGGATGTGGAATGGGGGAAGATAACCTCAGAATAAGCATTCAACGACATGCAACAAGTAAAATTGGTAATTTATCAGATTTGTCGAATATTCATACTTTAGGCTTCCGTGGCGAAGCTCTTCCAAGCATTGCTTCAATTTCCCAGCTTCATGTTATGTCATCTACAAATGGAACCGATGGAAATGAAATTTTAATTCACGGAGATAAAGTTAATTATTTTCGACCAGTTGGCTGTGTTAAAGGTACATCAATTCAAGTTAAAAACTTGTTTTTTAATACACCTGCAAGAAGAAAATTCTTAAAAAATAATGAATCTGAGCAGAGAGCTGTTACTTCAATTGTAAGAAGATTTGCACTTTCTTACCCGGAAGTTTCATTTTCTTATTCTATTAATGAAAGAACAGTTTATGATTTAAAATCTGGCACTTTGAAAAATAGATTATCTCAAATCTACGGTAAATCTTTTTCAGAATCGGTTTTGGAAGTATTCTATGAAAAGAATAATTATAAAATTAATGGTTTTGTAGGAAATTTAAGTCAAGTTAAAAAAAGACAAGGGGAGCAGTATCTTTTTCTTAATGGTAGATTTATAAAAGACCGTTTATTAAACTCAGCTGTATTTTCTGCTTATCGTTCATTGGTTGCAAGGGGAGAATTCCCTTTTTCGATATTGAATTTACACATTCCATTTGAAATTGTTGATGTGAATGTCCATCCCGCTAAGTTGGAAGTACGATTTCAAGACGAGTGGAGAATTTATCATGTTGTTAAATCTGCTGTGACAGATGCATTAAAAGATTTACTAAAAGCCTTACCAAATTTTACTTCCTCAGATTCTTACATAGAAACAACACAATCCAATACAGGAAACCTTTCATTTGGTGGAGTAGTTAGAAATGGTGATGATTTTCCAATTGAAAGAGCACCAAGAACTCTTCAAGAAGAAGATAATACTAAAGATCAAATCAATCGAGCTAATGAAAGAATTGGGGATATAAGATCAAATTCTGATGAATTTGATAGTTTAGGATTATCAAACAATATTTGGCAAATTCAAAATAAGTACATTGTAACTGAAGTTAAAAGTGGGATGATAATTATTGACCAACATGTCGCACATGAACGAATTCTATTTGAAGCTGCTCAAAAAGCATTAGATGGAAATGGATTTTCATCACAAACGATTCTATTTCCTCAAACTGTTAAGTTTCTACCAGATGAATATTCAAAATTAGTTGATATTGTTCCATATCTTGAGAAAATTGGATTTCGAATTCGAGAGTTTGGTGAAAATACCGTTGTGGTAGAAGGAGTTCCTCCTGATGTTCACTGGGGAGCAGAAGCAATAATCATTAAAGAAATTCTTGATAAATATTTAGAACATCGTGAGTTAAGTTCAACATTCATTGACTATATTTCAGCAACTTATGCTTGTAAGGCTGCAATCAAAGCGGGAGATAAACTTAGTCATGAAGAAATGAAGAATTTAGTTGATCGACTTTTTGCAACAGAGCATCCATATTATTGCCCTCATGGTCGTCCAATTATCATTAACTTATCTCTAGAAGAGTTGGATAAACGATTCGAAAGAGTGTGATTAATTTCTCCGATATTATAAATAGAGTTGAAGATAGAATACCTGTAATTGTTGGTCCAACTGCATCAGGAAAAACTTCTCTATCTATAATACTGGCTGAGAAATTGAATGGAGAAGTTATTTCTGTAGATTCTCGTCAAATTTACAAGAATTTTAGAATAGGTACTGCACAACCAAGTTCAGAAGAAATTGGAGGGGTACCACATTACCTAATTGATATTCTTGATGCCAATAAAGTGATTACTGCAGGAGATTATGTCGAACTTGTCGAAAAATACATGAAGAAAGTTATTGTAAGACATAAGCGTCCAATATTGGTAGGTGGATCATTGTTGTATATTCGTTCAATTTGCGAGGGAATTATTGAACAAGTGGATTCAAATTTAGAAGTTCGAAAGAAAATTCAAAATCGCATCAATAAAGAAGGAGTAGAAACATTACTTTATGAAATGTCTGAAATTGATTCTGAATATTCTAAAATAATTCACTTTAAAGACACAAAGCGTTTAATTCGTGCTTTTGAAATCTATGAACTTACAGGAAAACCTCCATCGGTTGTGTTTGAAGAACAGAGAAATAGTGACTCGAATCGAAGAAAAGAATATTTCATAATTAATATTAAATGTAATAGGGATAAATTATATGAACAAATCGAACTTCGAGTTGATAAAATGATAGCTAATGGTTGGCTTGAAGAGGTTAAATCAATACTCAATTCGGGTGTTAGTATTGATAATCATGCGATGCAAAGTGTTGGATATCGTCAAATGTCTCAAGTTATCGACGGTAAGTTAACACTTGAAGAAGCCAGAGTAATTATAAAACAGAAAACTCGACAATTTGCAAAAAGACAGTTGACATGGTTAAGAAAAATGCATATTGATTATCAAGTAAACATGATGGAACTTATTTAGTATTCTGATGTAAATGAATTGAATTAGGAGAATAAAATGACAACTAAAATTAAACAAAATTTAATAGCAGGATTATTTGCAATTTTGCCAGTTGCACTAACAGTTTGGTTGATTTATAAACTTTTTAGTTTATTCGCAGGACCTGGCTCGCAAATAGTTGAGATGTTTTTTAATCAAAAAATGCCATATATCTCAGATTTTATTGGGTTCATTTTTACAATCATCTTCATATATATTCTTGGATTATTCATTAGAAACATATTGGGAAGAAAAATATTCTCTTGGATTGAAGCAGTTATGTCTAGAATTCCACTAGTAAATACCATATACAAAACTATAAAACAGATTACATCTACATTAACTGGAACTAATAAGAAAGCTTTCAAAAAGGTCGTCCTCATTCAATATCCGAGAGAAGGATTATGGACAATTACAATGGTTACTGGTGAATCGAAAGACAAAAATGGTATCGATTATTACCATATTTTTGTTCCTACAACTCCTAATCCAACTTCTGGATTTATGTTGATTGTACCAAAAGTTGATACTCAAGAAACTAAAATGTCCGTTGAAGAAGGTTTGAAAATAATTATTTCAGGTGGATTATTAGCACCTGAACTAAATGAAATTCATGGAGATAATTAATCTTGGCACTCAATGAAGAATTTATAACAATAGGTAATAGACTATTTAAACAGAGAAGTTATTTACCATTATTATTTCTAGTAGTTCTAATTCCTGGATTTATGAGCGCATATACTTCTGAGAATTCTTTCTTTTATAGTGATTTGTGGAAGATGTTCTGTATGTTTGTGTCCACATTTGGAGTTTTTCTTAGAGTCATAACTGTAGGTTTTGTACCACCAAAAACTTCAGGAAGAAACACAAAATCACAGGTTGCAAATTCACTAAATACAACGGTAATTTATTCTATTGTTAGACATCCTCTTTATTTAGCAAATTTCTTTATGTGGCTTGGTTTTATGATGTTCGTCCCAGTGTGGTGGTTGAGTGTAGTATTTATTTTTTCATTTTGGTTATACTACGAAAGAATAATGTTTGCTGAAGAGGAATTCTTAAAAAATAAATTTGATGATTACGATAAGTGGGCAAATGTTACTCCGGCTTTTATACCAAACCTGAAAATATACAGAAGAAGCGAACTATCATTTTCAATTAAATCTGTTTTAAACAGAGAATATACCAGCATTTTTGAACTTACTACCGGATTTGCTTTACTCAAAACGATAGAAAATTACCTCTTAAATAGAGAATTACTTTTGAGTAATTACTGGATATTTGTTCTATTGTTAGGGTCAATTCAATATTTCATAATCCGCAGTGTTAAGAAATACACAAATATATTAAAATCTAGATAAGAATAGTCTAATTCAAATAGTTCTTTGTAGTTTGAGTTAAACTGTTATAATTTAAAGTATTACTTTAAGTCAATATTACTAAAATTGATATTTATGGATACAAATAAATTATATTATTCAATTGGTGAAGTTAGCAAAATTGCTGACCTAAAACAGTATGTGCTTCGTTATTGGGAAACAGAATTTCCTATGTTACATCCTAATAAAAATAGTGCTGGAAATCGCATTTATCGTGAAAAAGATATTGAACTTATTAGGGAAATCAAACATCTTCTTTATGATAGAAAATTCACAATTGAAGGAGCTCGACAATATTTTAAAAGTAAACCTGCAAAAGATACTTTTGATGAAAGAGATAATTCTGCAAATTCATTAAATGCTATATCTAAGTTAAATCCTACTTCAGTTGATGTAAGAATTCTTGGTGATTTAAAGTCTGGGCTCAACGACTTACTTCAACTGATAAAAGATTATAAGAACGAACATCATAACGATTAAATAAACAATTAGAATCGAGGTTACATAATAATGAACAAGAAAACACATATCGTTAAAAAGAAACATCGAAAGAACAAAAATAGAATTAAATCTCTAAAAATACAGTCTATTGAAGTAGGAAAATCCAAGAAAACTACTCCTAAAATGTCTGTTGCCAAGAAACCGAAGAAAACAACTTCAAAGGCATCAACTAAAAAACCTGTAATCAAGAAAACATCAAAACCAAAAACTGTAGTAAAGAAAACTAATGCAAAACCAAAGGCTAAGGCAAAAGCAAAAACAACAAAAACAAAGAAGACTACTACTTCCAATAAAACAAAGTGAATGAATGCAATCGGTGAAGCCGATTTTAGTTATTCCTGCATACAATACTCATTCACTCGATAAGTTGTTACATCAAATCCGAGAGTTTTATATTAATGATATAATTGTAGTAGATGATGGTTCAATACCATCAATTGCACTCAACTTCACAAGAACCGATCCTAAGATAACACTTCTTACAAATAATAGAAATATGGGAAAGGGCTACTCTATTAAAAAAGCTTTTTCACACATTTCAAATGGAAGTTACACTCACGCCATTACAATAGATGCTGATTTTCAACATGATCCAATGCACATTCCTCAGTTTATTGATTTTGACAAGAATACTGATATTGTCATTGGTAAAAGAAGTTTTAACAATGAGATGCCAATACATCGTAGATTATCTAATTATTTAACTTCAAAGATAATCTCTTTGAGGTGCGGGAAAAATATAAGAGATTCCCAGTCTGGGTACCGCCGATATAAACTATCTTCAATTTTCGAAAACTCTTACGATGAAAACGGATTTCAGTTTGAAACTGAAATCTTGATAAAAACTCTCTCTAAGAAAAATAGTTCTGTAGATTATATTCCTATTGAAACAATTTATGGTTCTGAGTCCAGTTCAATACGAAATATTACTGATACTATGAAATTTATTTACTTGATGTTTAGGAGTATTTTTTGGTAGAAAAATTAATCATTTTATTAAAGCAGGCATTATCTTCCAACGAGTTAGTTGTTTTTTTTATGTCAATGTTACCTATTACAGAACTTCGTGTTGCAATTCCGTGGGCTTTAACTTTTGGAGGAATGAATTGGATATCAGCTGGATTTATTGCAATTTTAGGTAATTTCATCATTACAATTCCAATTTTACTATTTATTGAACCAATCTCTAATTATCTTAGAAAATGGGAGATAGGGGATCGTTTTTTTCAATGGCTATTTAATAGAACTCGCAGAAAAGGTCAATTAATTGAAAGAATTGAATTTTGGGGTTTAGTTTTATTTGTTGGAATACCTTTACCAATTACCGGAGCTTGGACTGGAGCATTAGCAGCATTTCTTTTTGGATTACCAGTGAAAAGATCATTATTCGCTATATTCTTTGGATTGATAATGAGTGCAGCAATTGTAATAACAGCAACATTAAGCGGAATATGGTTCGTGGACTAACTGTCCTTCTATCTTCTTTTTTTCTTTAGTAGTTTATTCCTAATTTTGATGGTCAGGTTACTGACAATTGTCGGGGCGTAGCGCAGTCCGGTAAGCGCGCATCGTTCGGGACGATGAGGTCGGAGGTTCAAATCCTCTCGCCCCGACAATAACTAATCACGGAACGTGGCGCAGTCAGGAAGCGCACCTGAATGGGGTTCAGGGGGTCGGAGGTTCAAATCCTCTCGTTCCGACTCAAAATTATTTAATTTTATCTTGAAGATTATTGATTTGAAACAGTACCTTTTTTTCCATTAATCTTGTGAATTTTATTATGGTTCTTCTTTTATTCTCTTCTATATTATCCTCAATATATTCAGGTTTTCCAATTTTCAAAGATGCAGTATTGAAGAATAATCCAGTAGAGTTCTTTTTTTGCCATACAATTGAAGTCGGATATATAGTAACATTGTAACCTTCTTCATACAGATTATAGATAATTTTACTAAAGCCGGGTTGAAATCTCTTTATAATCTCATTTTCATATTTAACTCCCCGCCTACCAGGAAATAAACATACAAGCCTATTATTTATTAAAGCTGATTTAGTTTTAGTGAAATATTCTGAGTATTTATCATGTTTTCCAATTTTTATAGCACCTGTTCGTTCAACAAAAGAAGGTAAAAATTCAGAACCCCACTTACTGATTGGATTGGCAAACAATCTAATGAAATAATTTGTCTGTTTAAGAATTTTTTTAATATCACTTTTAACCTTTGTTTTGTCAAATAATTCACTTGCAGCAACAAATGATATATGCCTACTTAAATGCTTTGCAATTAATGGAATATCTTTCCAACTTGGATGATTTGCGATAATCATTCCAGATCCATCTTGCACATTATCTAATCCTTCTACTTTCAGCCGATGTAAAAGTACTTTTAGTAAAAATGAAGCTTGTATTTTGCTTCTGTTATAACCTTTAGTGTATAACAGAGGTCAGTTAATTTCTTTATGTAATTGTCCAAATACTAATAAAATATATAAAATCAAACTTTAGAAATTATACAATATATGCAATAAATTTCATTATGTTTTTCAATCAAAATATTATTAGGTAAAAAGATGAGTTATTATCCATTTCAAAAAATCGAAGAAAAATGGCAAAATATCTGGGAAGAAAAGAATGTTGGTCATCCAGACTTTACAAATATAGAAAAGAAGTTCTATAATCTAACTATGTTCAGTTACCCCTCAGGTGATAAACTGCATATAGGACATTGGTATAATTACGGTCCAGCTGATACTTATGCTCGATTTATGAAAATGCGTGGATACAATATTTTTCAACCTCAGGGTTTTGATGCATTTGGACTGCCCGCAGAGAATTATGCTATTAAACATGGTGTTCATCCTGCTAAAAGTACAGCAACCAATATTGCTACAATGCGCAAGCAACTCAAGAAAATTGGTGCTATGTACGATTGGAATAATGAAATCAATACAAGTTCACCCGAATATTACAAATGGACACAATGGTTATTTCTTAAATTATATGAAAAAGGATTGGCATATCAGAAAAAAGCACCAGTGAATTGGTGTCCAAGTTGTGTAACTGTCTTAGCTAATGAACAAGTAAAAGAAGAGAAGTGTGAACGTTGTGGGACAGAGGTCTCAAAGAAATGGTTGAAACAATGGTTTTTTAAAATAACCGTTTACGCTGAAGAACTACTTCAAAAATTAGATAATTTAGATTGGCCGAATAGAACTAAACATATGCAAAAACATTGGATTGGCAAAAGTGTAGGTTCTAGCATAAAATTCAAAGTTAATAATCACAAAAAAGAAATTGAAGTCTTTACAACTCGTTCGGATACTATTTTTGGAGTTACTTATATAGTTTTAGCTCCTGAACATGAATTTGTTCAAGAGATTACTACAGATAAGTTCAAAGATTATGTTAATTCATATATTCAGAATACAAAATCAAAATCTGAAATTGAACGAACAGCAACAGACAGAGAGAAAACGGGAGTGTTTACTGGTGCTTATGCGATAAATCCATTAAACGACAAAGAAATTCCTATTTGGATTGGAGATTATGTCGTTGCATCCTATGGAGCTGGGGCAATAATGGCTGTTCCTTCAGGAGATGAAAGAGATTTTGAATTTGCAACTAAATTTGGCTTACCTGTTATTGAAGTAGTATCTCCTAATGGAAAACTTTTTGGAAATAAACAATGTTATTCAGAATATGGAATCTCGGTTAATTCTGGTGAATATTCAGGTAAACCATCAAAAGAAGTTATAAAACTCGTTAATTCCAAATTGTCAGAATTAAAAATTGGCGGAAAGAAAACTCAATATAAATTACACGATTGGTTGATTAGCCGACAACGATATTGGGGTGCTCCAATACCTATAGTCCATTGTAATAAGTGTGGAACAGTACCAATTCCCGAAAAGGATTTACCAGTTTCACTTCCGTCCGATATCGAATTGTCTGAAACATACGGGGAGGATGTATCTCCACTTGCCAAACATCAAAAGTTTATGCAAGTTGAATGTCCAGAATGTGGCGGAAAAGCCAAGAGAGACCCAGACACGATGGATACCTTTGTATGTTCGTCCTGGTATTATTTGCGTTATCCTAATGCAAATTTTGATGATGGTCCGTTCGACGAGAAACTACTCGAATGGCTTCCGGTAGATCAGTATATTGGGGGGGCAGAACACGCAACAATGCACTTATTGTACGCCCGATTTATAACAAAAGCTCTACGCGATTCTGGATATCTAAATTTTGATGAACCATTTTTGAATTTGTATCACCAAGGGACAATTACAAAAGATGGCACTAAAATGTCCAAATCTAAAGGAAATACCGTTGCTCCTGACGAATTTATAACTAAGTATGGTTCGGACACATTCAGAGCTTATTTGATGTTTATGGGACCATTTGACGAAGGTGGAGATTGGAATGATAAGGGAATTACCGGGATTTTTAGATTTTTGAATAAAGTATGGCGATTAACGCAATTACCAATTTCAGATATTAAATCTACAAATTCAGATAAACAGATTTTACATTATACTATTAAAGAAGTTACAAATGACTTATCAAAAAAGAAATTTAACACAGCAATTAGCAGGTTAATGGAATTTGTAAATCATCATTCTAATAGAGATAACATCAATAAGACTTCAAGAGATACTTTAATTCAGTTAATTGCACCAATTGCACCACATTTAGCAGAAGAAGTTTGGAGCAATTCTGGAAGAAATAACTCTATATTTGAATCAGAGTGGCCTGAATTTAACGAGAAGTTTATCGAAAAACAGACGATGAAAATTGCAATTCAAGTAAATGGCAAACTCAGAGATGCTGTAGAAGTTGATAAATCAATTTCTAAAGACGATATGTTAGTTTTTGCAAAATCTACCGAAAAAATTAAAATTCAATTAGAAGGAAAGAATATAGTTAAAGAGATTGTTGTACCAGGACGATTAATTAACATCGTCGTGAAATAGGTGAGAAAGGTGAATATATGCTACTTTACATAATACATATTATCGGCATAGCAAGTATCGGCTTGCAATTGCCTGACTTTATAATGGTTTTTGTAGCAATTTTCTTCTGTTCACTTAAATAGCTGAGGTATTATATGAAAACGAATTCAAACAAATTGTTAATTGGTATTTTGATTGGTATAATCGCTGGATTTTTATTTGGTGGATTCTTCCCAAGTTTTGGAATTGAAATATATTTTATTGGAGAATTATTCATAAAAGCTCTATTAATGTTAGTTGTACCGCTTGTTATGGCTTCAATAGTTGTTGGTATCACAGGACTTGGAGATATCCGTAAATTGGGTCAAATTGGTCGTAATACTATAATTTACTATATGACTACAACTGCATTATCTGTAATTATAGGTATATTTCTCGTAAATCTGATTAAGCCTGGATATATAAACTCTCAAAACGATAGAATAATATTCCGTGGTGGCGAAATCAAAAATAATGTTGAATATTTAATTTCTAATGAAACTTTGTCTTTATCTAATGGAAAGTTTGAAAAAGTCTATAATGATAATTTCACGATTATATTGTTTGATCAAGATAGTATTTTCGGAGAAATTAAACAAATTTCTTCAAATAATACTGTAATAGTTACTCAATGGTTAAACTCAAAAGGCGAATCTGCAATTCCAAGGGACTTTGGTACAGGATACATTGTAGATTTAGGTATCAACGACAGAATTAAAAACAAAGAAACGAGTATTAAAGCTGTTCTAAAGAATGTATTAACAGGATTAATTCCTCAAAATCTATTTAAAGCAATGGTTGAAAACGATGTTCTTCCCCTTATAATTTTCTCTTTACTATTTGGAGGAATGCTCACAACTCTCGGTACAAATGGTAAAATAGTTATTTCCTTTTTTAAAGGTGTAAACGAAGTGATTATGAAAATTATACATTTATTAATGCTAATGGCTCCTATTGGAATTGGAGCTTTAATTGCCGGTAGATTAGGAAATGCTGGTGGATTTACTGAATTTATCCCAGAATTAGTTTGGTTAAGTAAATATGCATCCACGGTAATAATTGGCTTGCTCATTCATGGAGCATTAACTCTACCACTTATCTTATTATTTTTTGGGAAACAAAAAGTATGGAGATTTACTTCGAATATGACCTCTGCCCTATCTACTGCATTTTCTACTGCTTCTAGTTCTGCAACTCTACCTGTTACTATGCAATGTGCTGTGGAAAAAAACAAAGTAACCAAAAGAACAGCTGGTTTTGTTTTACCACTTGGGGCAACCATAAATATGGATGGAACTGCATTATATGAAGCTGTTGCTGCGATATTTATTGCTCAAATTTATGGAATTGATTTAACCTCAGCACAAATGGTTGTGATATTTCTAACTGCAACACTCGCTGCAATTGGTGCTGCTGGAATTCCTGAGGCAGGTCTAGTTACAATGGTAATTGTTCTTCAAGCTGTCAACCTACCAATTGAAGGAATATCACTCATTTTAATTATCGATTGGTTTTTAGATAGATGCAGAACTACAGTAAATGTGTGGGGCGACGCCGTTGGCACAGCAGTAATTGATAAATGGAATGCATCCTAGATACTTCTATGAAGAAAACAGAGAAGTTCGTAAATTTGATTAGTGTTTTTTGAAAATATCCGTAAGAAGTTTATAAGTTCAGAACTTTCAAATTAAACTAGAGGGTTTTTGATTTGCTGTTTTCAAAAGCAGGCCTTTCTCAATTTTTGGGATGAAGGAAACTTGCGATTTCAGGACGAATTCCCACATTATCAGAATCAAAGATTTCTGAACCTTGGCTTCTTACGGATTCTTTAAATTCTTTAATTTTGCAATAATAGAATTTAAATCAGCTTCCCTGCCAAATACAGTTACACTTATGTTTTCTTCGTTATCATCTCTCGATAACACTTCAAGCGTTGAGTAAATATTATCTAGTATTCCACTCTTTGAGTAAGGAATGTTGATAACTTGTTTTTGAAATTTCTTTTGAATTTCGTTCGAAATATTTCGTTGTATTTGGTCTAGTTTTAGACGATTTTTAGCAGAAACCATTATAGCATCTGGAAACCTGGACTTTAATCCTCTTATTATACCGGCATCTTGAATTAAATCCATCTTATTAAGTATAATTTGAGATGGAATATCGTTTGAGTCCAAAGATGATAAAACGCTATCGATAGTTACCAAATGTTCACTTATTGTGGTGCAAGAAGCATCTATCACTTTTAATATAAAATCCGCTTTACTCACTTCAGCCAATGTAGACCTGAAAGATGCTACTAAGTCGTGTGGAAGTTTACGAATTAACCCAACCGTATCACTTAACAAGATGTTATTGTTTTTTGACGATTCGAATTTCATTTTTCTTGTAGTAGTATCTAGAGTTGCAAACAATTGATCCTCCACATAAACATCTGCATCGGTTAAAGCATTCATTAAAGTAGATTTTCCAGCATTAGTATAACCAACTAAAGAAACATTAAAAGCACTTTTGCGATTATCACTTTGCGTATTCCGTTGTTTTTCAATTTTCTCAAGGTCCTTTTTTAATTTTGAGATTTGATTCCTAATCAACCGTCTATCAATTTCAATTTGAGTCTCTCCAGGTCCACCTGTAGTTCCTATTCCTCCCATTTGGCGTTCCAAATGTGTCCATTGGCGAGTTAGACGTGGTAACATATACTGAAGATGTGCGAGTTCCACTTGGGTTTTTGCTTCCCGAGTCTTTGCGTGTTTTTTAAAAATATCTAAAATTAAACCTGTGCGGTCTAGTACTTTTAAGTCTTCTCCAGCTATATTTTGGACATTCTTGATTTGAGTTGGTGATATTTCGTCATTAAAAATAATTAAATTACATTCAAGTTCTTTAGCTTGATTAATTGCAGATTCAATTTTCCCTTTCCCGATATAAGTTGCAGGATCAATTTTGGTTCTTTGTTGAATAATTCTATCTACAGTTTCAGCACCTGCTGTTTCTGCCAATAGTTGCAATTCATTTAATTGCTCATCAATTTCAAATCTAGCATTTTCTTGTAAAACTAATCCAATAAGGATTGTTTTTTCTTTTTTATCAGGCATTCTTAAATCTTTTTAGATTAGATAAAATCATTTCAAAAACTATTAAAGCACAAAGCACTATCAAAAACCATCTCCAAAGTTCTATACCGAGTCTTCCTGACTTTATCAAACTAGAAAATTCATCGTGGTTTGAAGTTATCAAGACTTTTTCTTCGAAATATTTAGAAATTTCATTATCACTCATTGTTAAAGATTCAATTTCTGAATTTGGAATATTAACAGCTATTTCGGCAATGCTGTTTCCATTAGAAGTTAACTGATGAAATCCTATTGACTCCAGTTTTCTCGTAGAAACTGTATTGTTGGTGTTTAAACTTAATATAAACCTATCACCAGAAGATGAAACATGCTCAAAATTCCTGTTATTAGAGGTATAATATGGTACTTTAACAATCCAATTTTCTCCAGCCGTAAAATATTTATCAATCTTAGATGAAACTGTTGAGTAGATTAAAGTATGCCAAAAAGGAATGTATGCTCCCTTTAACGGAAAATTCGTCCATTCCAAATCCAAGGCAAATCCAAACAAATCAATAGTTCCACTTTGCCAGTTGTATCGATTCCATACAGAATCTGAATTTTTCAATTGCATTTGGTGATTGTTTTCATCCAACAATGGTAAATATTTGAATATTTTAATTATAGAACCTTCATTTACATTAAACAATTTTTTGATAGATTTTATATTTACTGAGTTTTGTTCTATCAACTGAAACTCATCATTAGTATATTCAATTATTGGATTTGAATTATCTTTTATACCCAAAGACTGAAGGTTTATCATAGTAGATTCGTATATATCAGGAAATAAGATAAGGTGTCCATCTTGTTTGAGAAAGTTTAACAACTTATTAGACAACTGAGTTGGTATATTATTAAGACCGTTAATTACTACAACATTCTGATTTCTTAAATCAACACTTCCAAAATTTGCTCTAGTGTATAGCTTAACATTTAACATTGTAGAATCTTGATTGAGAGTATTTAATGGAGTTTTAACAAACAGTAAATTCTCAGATCTCTCACCAATAATTGAAATATTGAGGATTTTGGGTAAGTTAATATTGAAATAATATTTGTTATCCTCCTCCCTATTGTCTTTGGATATTTCAGCAAATCCATTAAATATTCCTGGATATGAAAAAGCGGTTGTGAAGTTAAAAATGCCAGTCTTTCCAGCTTTAAGTGAAATAACTTGCTGTCCAACATTTATATCTTCAATAATTAATTGAAGAAGGACATTTTGTGCATCAACAGTTCCATTGTTTACTACTGATACTTGAATATCAATTGGTGAATTTGTTAGAGGAATGTCATTAACAACTTCTACATTATCAATGCTCAAGTTGGCTTGTAATTTGGGATACTTGTAGAAATAGACATTCCACTCTTCAAAAGAAACTTCGCCATTCTTTGATTGAAAATTCGATTCTTGTGCGTCAGAAATAATAAATAATTCCTTGTTAGCATATTCTCTATCAATGTTTTGTTCAAAATTGGCAAATAGCTCAATGAATGCCCCGCTTGAATATCCATTTGAAATGAGTTGTGATGATTTTGTGAATTCAGATTTTAGCCCATTGTAAACTTCGCCCTTACTCAAAGTAGAGATTGATACATGTGATTCATACTCAATATTTGATAATACTGTGTTTAGTAATTTTTCTGATGTCTCTTGACGAGAGATAAATTCATATTCTCCTGTATTGGAAAAAGTATCATCAATTACTATTGCTGAAAATGTTGATGATGGATCATTAACCCAATCAGAAAATACACCTTTATAAACTGGGCGAGAAATCATCATAACAATTGAGAGTATCATCAAAGTTCTAATTATCAATAAAAGTATCTGAATAATTTGTAGCTTTTTAATTGATTCGTGTTCCATTTTCTTTAAAAATTGAATGGAACTAAATTCAACTATCTTTATCCTTCTTCTACTTAAAATATGAATAATTAGAGGAATACTTACAAGTGGTATTAACCACATAAAAAGTGGAGAGAGAAAACTCAAATTAGTCCTCCAAGTATTTGAACAATTAATGCAGTTGCAATCGGAATTGTTAGATTATCATTCAATTTATGAATCCCTACTAACTCAATAATTGCTGCAAAAAAAGCAGAAATAATTCCTATCCAAACATTAAGTCCTGGAATAAAAAAAGCGACAACTACACATGACAAGAAAAATGAAATACTACCTTCTAAAGATTTATTTCCGATTTTTGTTTTTCCGAATTTCCTACCAATAAGTGCAGAAATTGAATCTCCAAAGCTCAAAAATAGCAGTCCAGTTGCCGCAGGAATTTCATTAAATACCAAAATTGTAATGCTGGCACTAAACAACAACCAAGTAGCTCCTGTAAATTTGGTTAATTCTTCTGGACGAGTCATAACATTGAATGATTTATTATATAATCCTCGGATTATATTATTTCTATTACGAAGACCGTCAATCAGAAACGCGATAATTGTAAGAAAGATTGTTATTGGCAATACTATATCTCTACCGAACAATATCAACGATATTCCTAATACGCAAGACGATAAGTGGAAAATCTTCCGTTTAACTTCCCTGTTATAAGAGAAATTATGCATTCATTAATTCCGAAAACCTCTTGCTAAGGTCTTCAGCAGAATACAAGCCACTGCCTACGATACTAATATCTATTCCAGTATCATAAATCTTTTGGATTGTTTTTAGATTTGCTCCACCGTCAACACCAACTAGATATTTCCTGTTCTTTTTGGCAGACAATATTTTCATTGAATTCAATGTGGATTTAGTGAAATCCTGTCCACCAAATCCTGGAAATACTGACATTACTAAAATATAATCTAGATTATCTATAAAAGGTAAAATCTTATCGACTGATGTATCAGGATTAAAAGCTAAACCAGCTTTAACTCCCTTTGATTTAACTTTGTTGACATCACGAATGATATCTTCGCTAGCTTCATAGTGGATGATAACAGTATCAGATCCAGCTGATATAAAACTATCCAAATACTTGTGAGGTTTTTCAATCATTAAATGAGTTTCGAGATGTGCGTTTGTTAATTTTCTGATAGCCTCTACAATAAATGGACCAAAAGTGATGTTGGGAACAAAATGTCCGTCCATCACATCTAAATGGAATCGTTTAGCTCCTGCTTTCTCTGCATCGGATATTTGTTCTTTCAAGTTAGAAAAATCCGCGGCTAATAATGAAGGTGAAATTATTCGTGCCATTAATAGTCCTTGTTGTCTATACTTACTGTTAAATCTACTCTTGCAGGAAAAGAAACGCGCATTCCAGCGGTTAGACTTTGCTCTAATACTGTATTTGAAATAAGTAAAGGTTGATATTCATATGTGATTTCACCAATTTGTAAACCTGCAGAATAAAGTAGTTTTTCAGCCTTATTCAGACTGAAATTTACAAGATCAGGAACCTTGTAGTAATCAGGAGGTTCTCCCTTACTTACCCAAAAGGAAACTGGTGTTCCCTGTTCTACAGTATGACCACTATTTGGAATCTGGTGTGTAATTTTATCTTTTTCATATTGAATACTATATTCATAGGTTATGGTATCTAATTCAAGTCCGAGTTTTTTTAACTCCAAAAGTGCATTGCGAATAGACATATCGGTAAAATCAGTTAGTATCACATCTTTATTTTTCTTGGCTACAGTCAATTTTATCGTTCGACCTTCCTTTACCTTTGTAAATGCTCTAGGTGACATACTAATAACTGTACCATGGGGATACTCTCTTGAGAACTCTTTATAAATCAATTCAACCTTAAAGCCTATCATTTCAAGTTCTCTAGTTGCATTTTCTCTATATTTTCCTCTTAGGTCGGGTAGATAATGTTCGTTATCATAACCCACATACAATGGTAAGATTACGGCTTCAAAGAGCAATAGCCCAAAAAAGATTAGAGTAAATAAAGCTATAGTATATTTAACAATAACCTTGATCAATCTCTCCTTAATCTAATTGCAAAGCATCCGTCCATTTCATCATCAGGTGGAAATGTTTCGAATGCACCATTTTTATTAACAAATTTCTTTGGTACAAATTTATCAGCTTTTTCTATCTTATACTCAGGTTGATTTTTCAGAAAAGCATCTACAACCATCCAATTTTCTTCATTTTCCAAAGAGTTTGTGGTATACACTAACACACCACCGCGTTTTACATATTTAGCAGCATTCCATAATATCTTTCGCTGTAAAATTGAAGATTCATATATATCTTCTATGCTTTTTCTCCATCTAACATCAGCTCTTCTCCCCAATACTCCTGTTCCCATGCACGGTACATCTACAAGAATCTTATCTGCTTTAGGAAGTTCTGAATAAGTCAAATCTCTTATTTCAGTTTCAATATTCGTAACACTTAATCTAGAAATATGCTCTATAAGTCTTTTTAATCGATGTTTATTTGAATCATATGCATATATTTTTCCTGTATTGTTTAACTTTTGTGCAATATGAGCGGTTTTCTTGCCTGGAGCTGCACATCCATCAATAATTGTATCGTCTTTTTCAGGAGCTAAAAGATCAACAACAAAACCTGCAGACGGATCTTGAACGCTAATGTTTCCAAGATCATACAATTCGCTACTATACAATTTATAAGTATGATTCACCTTAAAGTATAGATCATTATGTTTGAAAAATTCATAATCATATTCATGTTCTTCTAGATACTTTTTCAAGTCCTCAGATGACATTTCCAAATTGTTTAATTTAAACCAAACAACAGGTACTTTATTGTTCCATTCAGCCAATTTTTTCGCAACATCTAGTGACCATTGTTCCGTCCATTTACTCATTAACCATACAGGATGACTCAAATATTGCGACCAAGAGATGATAGTTGATTCATCATCTGGAACAGCAATTTTAAAATCTATAAATGTTCTCAAAAGTGCGTTTGCAAGTTTCGCAGCATTAGGATGAATAGATTTAGCCAAGTGCACAGATGATGCTACTGCAGCATAATCAGGAACTGAATCCATAAATCGTAGTTGGTAAGCACCAATGCGAAGCAGAACTTTGAGGTTATCATTCATTTCCTCATAATCTCCAGTGAATACCTGTGCAAGTTCCCAGTCAAGCCGACCTTTCATTCTGACTGAACCCTGTACTAGTTCTCTAATGAACCAAGTGTCTTGTTCATCAAAGTCCATTTTCCTAAGGTGTTCTGCTAAAATATCTAACAATTGTCGATCTTTTCTTTTTGCTACGCGAATTACTTCCCAAGCCAAGCGTCTAATTGGCAAGTGTCTTTTACTCGTTATCAAAGGTTTCTCCTCCTATTTGTGGATTACCTAATAGATATTCTTTAATAGGCATCCTCTTTTTTCCTTCTAGTTGTATTTCGTTTATCTTAATTAAACCAAAACCAGTCCCAATTATTAAATGATGATTATATATTCTAATTTCTCCTGGCTTCAATTTGGACAGTTCTGCTGGATATTCACATAAACTTAAAGATGAGTTAAATAATTTAACAACCCTACTTTTCAATTTTGTAAAAGATCCTGGTTTAGGCGAAAGAGCACGTATCTGATTATGTATATCAATTGCTGATTTTGTCCAATTGATTTTGCAATCTTCCTTTTTGATTTTTGGTGCTGTGGTTGAAATTTCGTTTTTCTGTTTTATAGGAGTTAAAGTGCTATTCATCAATCCATCTATTGTCTTTATCAATAACTTAGCTCCATTATTTGAGCATTTCATCCATAAATCTTGTGTGGTGTCATTTTCACTAATTAATACATGTTCTTGTAGTAATATATTTCCTGCATCAACTCTTTTTGTTATCTTAAATGTTGTTAATCCTGTTTTTGTTTCACAATTCATAATAGCTCTTTGGATAGGAGCTGCACCTCTATACAATGGAAGCAGTGATGGATGTAAATTGATGGAGCCAAATTTAGGAATAGAGAATAATATTTCTGGTAAAATTCTGAATGCTACAACTACAAAAATATCAGCAAAACAATCTTTAATATTATCTAAAAATTCTCTGTCATTAAGAGAAACCGGTTGAAATACAGGATATTTTAGATTTTCTGCTAAAAGTTTTATTGGAGAAGAAGTAAGTTTCTGTCCTCGCCCAGCAGGTTTGTCAGGAACAGTCACTACAGCAACTACTTGATGTATAGATTTATCAAGAGCTTCCAAAGATGGGACAGCAAAATCAGATGTACCCATAAATATTACTCTCATAAAAGAAAACACTCTATCATAGTTTTATCATTTTCTGTGTTATATAAACTTTGTGCAAGGTTTTTATCAAATTGTCACACTTCTGGACGGTTTTCCTGTTTGAGATATTTCTAAAAGGCGTTTTTGAATTAGCGATTTTTTAGTTGGAGATAAATAATCTGTAAAATATTTCCCTTCTAAATGATCAATTTCGTGTTGAATAACTCTTGCTGACATTCCAATAAATGTATCTGTATGGTCAACTTGCTGTAAATCTTGATATTCGATTGTTACAGATTCTGCTCTAGTGATAACTGCTCGTATTTCAGGAATACTCAAACAACCCTCTTCTATGTCACATTCTCCTTCGTATCTAACAATCTTTGGATTAATGAATATTCGTGGTTCAGTATCAATTTCATCTTCAAGATTATTAACATCAATAACAAACAAACTGAATTCACTTCCAACTTGATTTGCAGCTAATCCGATACCTTCTTTGTGATACATTGTCTCTAACATATCATCAATTAGATTTTTTAAATCAGAAAAATCTTTTACAGGAATCGCTTTTTTTCTTAAATGGGACGAACCATATTTTTGCAGGTGGAGTAGAGCCATCAGCTGTTTTCGGGTTCCGTGGGAGCCGAGTCTGCAAGTCCAGCAATATATGAACGAGCAACAGTTAACTTATTTTTGTCACCAACATCTATAATAATCATATTAGCTTCTTTACCGATAATATCTACGATATTACCATAGATTCCACCACGAGTTAAAATTCTATCTCCTTTTTTAAGTTCTTGTAATTGTTTAATGTGTGTCTTTCTTTGTTTCGATTGAGGTCGAATTAACAAAAAATAGAAAATTACGAAAACAATCAACATTGGAACAAAAAAACTCATTCCGCCACCACTAGCATCTTGTGCATGTAAAATATCCAAATTAATCTCCTAATTAGGCCATAAAATTACACAATAATGAACTAAATACAATAAGATTGATTTTACAAAATTATTCTTTCGAAATCTACAAGCATTACATCGTAATATATCAACAATGTATAGTCTATTTTTATCGTGTGTAAAAGGTTTAGAGTGTGTTTGTGCTAAAGAGCTCAAACATTTGGGAATTTCCGGTTTAACTGAAACCAGTGGAGGAATTCTTTTCGAAGGTAGTTTAGAAGATATCTATCGTGTCAATTTGTGGAGTAGAACAGGAATACGTCTTTTAGTTAAACTCGATCAATTTGATATAATCAAACAAAAAGATCTTTATGACAATGTTTACACATATCCTTGGTTAGATCATATCACTCCACAAATGACATTTGCAATTGATTCTTTCGTATCAAATTCCAAAATAGACCATTCCCACTACGCATCATTACTTGTTAAGGATGCTATAGTCGATTCAATCCGTGATAAAAAAGGAAGACGCCCAAGTGTAAATGTACCAAATCCTGATGTGAAGGTAAACCTATATCTGAAAGATAATAAAGCAATGATCTATTTAGATAGTTCAGGTATTCCACTTTATAAACGAGGTTATCGAAGGAAAATTCATAAAGCATCATTAAACGAATCACTGGCTGCAGGAATTATCTATTTATCAGACTGGGATCCTCGTAATCAACCATTTTATGATCCAATGTGTGGTTCTGGTACATTCTGCATTGAAGCTGCACTCATTTCAATTAATAAAGCTCCTGGATTATTAAGAGAAACATTCGGTTTCAAAAATTGGATAGGATTTGTTTCATCAATTTGGAACGATATTACTGATGAAGCAAATTCACAAATATCAAACGACTGTGTCGAAATTCACGGTTCGGATGTTCGTTTAGATGCAATCACAATGGCAAAACACAATTCAAGTGTAGCAGGTGTTGATAACAAAATCAATTGGAAAGTAAGAAATTTCTCAAGATTCGAGCCAAAACCTGAAAATGGAATAATTATCTGTAATCCACCTTATGGCGAACGAATTGGCGAAGAAACTGAACTTATTGAACTCTATAAGTTAATTGGTGATACTTTCAAGCAAAAATGTAATGGATTTATCGCTTGTGTTTTTACAGGTAATTTGGATTTAGCAAAACATATCGGACTTAAAGCATCGAAACGAATTCCATTAAAAAATGGAAATATCGATTGCAGACTTCTAAAGTATGAAATGTATGAAGGATCAAAGAAACACAAAAATTATTAGAAGTTTATCAATAGGCAGTTTAAAGATTAATAATCCTATATTATTGGCACCAATGGCTGGTGTAACCGACCACTCTTATCGTGTTATTGCTCGTGAAATGGGTGCGGGAGTCGTTTACACAGAGTTTGTTAGCGCAAATGGTATCATCAGAGAAAGTCAAAAAACATTCGATTTAGCATCTTTTACAGAGTCTGAACGACCAATTGGAATACAGGTATTTGGAGAAGATCCACTTGTAGTTGGTGAATCCGCTAAAATGCTATTTGAACGCCTAAAACCAGATATTATTGATATCAACTTCGGTTGTCCTGTTCCAAAAGTAACCAAACGAGGAGCTGGCTCTGGTGCTCTAAAAGATTTAGAAGTTATGGAAGAAATTACATCTTCAGTTATTGAGTCAGTTCCACAAATTCCAATAACTGTTAAAATGCGTTCTGGCATAGACAAAAATTCAATCGTTTCTACAGAAGCAGCAGTTCGCCTTGAAAAGATTGGAGTTAGAGCTATCACGCTTCATCCACGAACAATGAAGCAACAATATACAGGATTTGCAGATTGGTCACTTATCAAGGAAATGAAAGATTCAGTAAATATCCCTATAATTGGCAATGGTGACATTCACAACGCTAATGATGCAATACGAATGTTTACTGAAACAGGTTGTGATGCGATTATGATTGCACGAGGTTCACTCGGGGATCCTTGGATATTTCGTTCAATCCAAAACAAACTAAATGGAGCGGATGACATCCCTCCAACACTATCTGATAGAATTAAAATGTGCCGACGACATTTCGAATTGTTGAAAAATCATAAATATGAAAAAGTTTGTGTTAATTTGACCAAAAAACATCTGAATTGGTATTTGAAAGGTTTCGCAGGTGCTTCTGATTGGCGAATGAAGTTTATGCTCTCCAAAACAACTGGAGAAATTGATACTTTGTTGAAAAAACTCTATAGAGAATTCGGTGTTACTTAAAAAAGGGAGATCAACGATCTCCCTTTTATTTGTAGCAATATTATTGTTAGTTTAGTTTCGTTTTCTTTTCTACCATTTTAATATCTAAGTTCTCTAGTTCAGCCAATACTGGATTATAGATATCGCTGGTCAATGGAATCAAAACTCCCTTTTTAGTTATTTTTTCATCAGCCATTAATTTGACACCAATCGCTAATGGTAAACTTACAGTTCTAGCCATAGATGAATCTCCGTGAGGAATTCCGAAATCTATGAGTGTTGAAGTAATCTTTTCCTGTGATCCATCCTTATTTTCAACAATGAATTTATGTTGGAGGATAATCATATCCTTTTCACCATCTTTGAAATATAATTTCTCCTGCAATCGGTCACTTAATACATCAAGACGATTATCTCGTTCAGGAACTACTTCCTCGCTGAATAATCCCAACCATTCAAATCTGTTGATTACATCTGAATCTACCTCAAGATTCAACTTTTCTGCTGCCTTTGCTTTGACATCATCATTGTCGTTAGCACCAATAAGTTTTGCAGTCATTTGTTTGAATGTGCTACCTTGTAAACCATCTATGGTAGAGTCATCAACTAATCCCAAATCCACAATTTTCTTGAGTGTCTGGCACCAACCCACATTGCGATAAGTACCTCTCATAACAGTTAAAGCATCTTTTAAGCCATATAAAGCTTTATAAGGTAAGGAATCTCTGTTAGGATAAACTTCATATCTTCCCAAACCTTCAACCTCTTCTTCTCTGCTATTTAAGAACAAATCTTCACCGATGATGTCCACAATTTCATTATTTTCAAGAAATTTAGCTGAATTTCGAGAGGCTAACACAACACCTTTTGGACTCCAAGAAAATTTATATCCAAAAGGATTGTCATTATCTTCAGGTGCCGGTAATCCTCCGCAGAAAGAATAGAAATGAAGTACTTTCCCGCCCTCGTTATGGACTTCATCAATAATCTTCATAGCTGACATATGGTCAATTCCAGGATCCACACCAATCTCATTCAAGAAAGTCAATCCTTTACTTTTGGTGATTTCATCTAGCTTTTGCATATCTTCACTCACATAAGATGTTGTAGCCAAATGTTTGTTGAGCTCAACACATAAATTTGCTACTTTCAAGTGATGAACCCAAGGAAGTAAACTGATAATAATATCATTTTCCTTAATCAATTCAGCAAGTTTGCTTTCGTCCTTCACATTGAGTTCAATTGCTTTTCCATTAGAAAATCCCTCAACGAGCTTTTCAGCTTTACTGACTGTGCGAGAAGCAACCGTTACAAACAAATTACTTTGATTTAGAAGATATGTTACTCCCGGCTTACTAACTAATCCCGCACCTAATACCAATATATTTTTCATTTTTCCTCCGTTTTTATGTATTCTTTGATGTATTCGTAATCTTTTGTTAAGTGTCCGTTGTGAAGAATCAACGCCTTTTTGATTGGATATGGTAACGATAATTCCTCAAAATCTTGACTAAAATCTGCAACTATTATGTCATTAACATAATTCTTGAGAACTTTAGAAAATTCAGTAGATGATTCAGCAGAAAACTCGCAAGGGAGATTGTCAACTGCCATCACCGTAATTCCGTCTAAATTTGAACCATCGGTAAAACTGCCAATTTTGGGATTATATGTAAAGCAAGGATTATCTGGATAAGTTGCTTTGTGAGTGATTTCTACTGAACCATCAATATCGCAACTGATATCTCCGATTACAGATAATTTCAGAGAATCTGCATTCTTTTGGAGATATTCTTTTGTTACAAGACGGGGATATTCTTCTGTCCAATAAATGCAATTGATAAGAACTTGCATTTTGGATAAATAATCTTCAAATTTGGATGTGTATCTTTCAGGATGATTATAGTAATCTTGTAGAATAAATTCACCCTCGATGGGTTTTACCATATCTTCTTCTTTGAAAACAACTTTATATAATTGTCCGTTTTCGAGTTTTTCAGTTAATAACTCTGATGGTGAGATTTCTGTATTTGGTAGTAAATCGTAAATATCCTGTGCACCATTGGAGACATTTCCATATCCAGCAAACCCTACTACAATTGGGCCAATTTCACTTGATAATCCTCTTTTGGATATTTCATCTCCGATTGCAGATATTTGTTCTTTGGTATCATCAAGTGAAGCATATTCATAAGCTTGTTTGATTTTGTTCAGCGGAGTAATAAAACCTGATTTATTTAATTTTTCAGCATAAGAAACTAAAGTCTCAATCATTCCTGCTAAACCAGCAAACTTCCCAAAAAATATTAGTCGTTGGTTCTTTTCATTTACAATTCGTTCATAGTCAATTAAATTGCACTTCAAATCCATCATTTTCTTCAGCAACGGCATATTGTAATCTTGTCCTTTGATTGTATGTGAGAAAAAAACATAAGTTTTATTTTCCTTGAACAATTCAATAGGAATTTCTTTTACAGCAAAAATCGGATTTGCAGATGATAAATCCTCGTTAACCTCTGCCCCATTCTTTAGATACTCATCATCGCCAAACATCCTGATTTTAGATGGCTGAACTATAGTTTGAACATTAAACTTCTCTTTAAGTTCATTAATGTGTGCAGGCGTAAGGGAAACGCGTCGTTCCCACTCGTTTTTATCTTCTCTTCTAATGCCAATAATTTTGTTCATATAATTCGTAAATCGCTTTCAAATGATGTGAATTTCACTTTATTCAATACTTAAAATTACAGAGATATATTGATATCAAACATTAGGAGATTTGATTTGAAAGTAAATTTTTATACCTCTACTTTTTTTAACTTGAACTTGTTATACTTTTTCTAAATCTATAAATTCTTTTATTCTGTAAGTTATAAAACCAGTAAAACTCCATACTTATTGAGTAGATGTTACATCCCGCATAATAACTCATTATGTTTAATTGATAAAGAAGTGTTAAAT
>CAZSJY010000008.1:14221-42771 GCA_964607375.1 uncultured bacterium | reverse complement strand
TTACTGATGTAGTCGCTACATACAATATGGGTGATGGAACTTTCTCATCTCAAGGAACTGCTACTTTTGATATAAATACTCTTGGTGTTAATAATGAATTAGAATTAACGGATTACGAATTGATGCAATGTTACCCAAACCCGTTTAATCCAACGATAACTATTAGATTTACAATACCAACGCAAGAAAAGCGATTAGTCACATCTCTAAAAATATATAATTTGCAGGCTCAATTGTCCGAAACACTTATTAACCAACAACTAGATGCAGGTTATCACCAGGTGGTTTGGGATGCAACGAGTTACCATAGTGGAATTTATTTTGTTAAACTAGTAAATAGAAATTTTACACAATCAAAGAAATTGATTTTACTTAAATAGGGATTTACACTTAATACTGTTTGCTGGTTTCTTGGTTCTGAAAGATTTAACTAATGTCTAAATACAAAATAAACTAATATCTAACATCTAATAAATCTTTTACTTTCCACTTTATAAACTTTCTACTTTGTAGTCTGCTTTATATCATCAATAGTCCGTAAACTTAACATTCGTAAATGGAGTAAAAAATTGATTAAAAGAACACATACTTGCGGTGAATTGAGCAAAACAAATGTCAGCGAAACCGTTTCGCTTTGTGGCTGGATTGCAAAACGAAGGGATTTAGGTGGACTAATATTCATTGACCTACGAGATCGGTATGGTAAAACTCAAGTGGTTTTTAATGAAGATACACATCCTGATATTTTCAAAACTGCTAAACAGCTTGGTTTGGAAGATGTTATCGGAATTACTGGAATTGTCAATCCAAGACCAGACTCTGCAATCAATCCCAAAATGTCAACAGGCGAAGTTGATATTGCTGTTGTTGAATTAGTAATATTCAATGAATCTGATACTCCACCATTTGATATTGGTGATAGAAATTCGGCTATGGAAGAACATCGCTTGACATACCGTTATCTTGAACTTAGGACGGACGAACTCCAAAGAAATATGATTCTGCGACACAAAGCAGCCCAATCAACACGAGAATTTCTGAACAAGCAAAGTTTTATAGAAATTGAAACTCCAATTTTAATGAAATCCACCCCAGAAGGTGCACGAGATTTCTTGGTGCCAAGTAGAATTCATCAAGGAAGATTTTATGCACTTCCGCAATCTCCCCAAACATATAAACAGTTGTTGATGGTTGCAGGATTTGACAAGTATTTTCAGATAGTAAAATGTTTTAGAGATGAAGATTTTCGAGCTGACCGCCAACCGGAGTTCACTCAAATTGATATCGAAATGTCATTTGTTGAACAAGACGATATCATCAAAATTGGTACAGATCTGACTCGTTATGTGTTTAACTCCGTTTTAGATGTTGAACTTCCAGAGACATTTCCGATTTTTACCTATGACGAAGCTATGGAGAAATATGGCAGCGACAAACCGGATACTCGATTTGATATGGAATTAGTGGAATTTTCTGATTTTGTTAAAAAATCAGATTTCAATGCTTTTAAAACTTTGTTGGATAATGGTGGTAGAGTAAAAGCAGTAGTTTGTCCAAACGCAGATCATTTCAGCAGAAAAGTTATTGACGAACTCACCGATTGGATAAAAACCTATCATCGTGCCAAAGGTTTAGCGTGGATGAAATCGGTCGATGGAAGTTTGGATGGCGGTATTAGCAAGTTCTTCCCTGATGATGTGAAAAATCAAATTGTCAGTGACTTAAACATATCTGATAACCAAATAATTTTTATTATTGGAGATACTCAAAAAATTGTCCTAAATGCTCTTGGTGCACTTCGTTTAGAATTATCAAATCGTGAAAATCTGATTGATACAAATATTTGGGCTCCACTTTGGGTGGTTGATTTTCCATTGGTTGAATGGAACGAAGACAAAAACCGTTGGGATGCAATGCATCATCCATTTACTTCTCCCCACCTTGAGGATACTGAATTAATGGAATCCGATCCAGCAAAAGTTCGTTCTCTCGGTTACGATATTGTTGTGAATGGTTACGAGTTAGGAGGTGGGTCTATTCGTATTCATAACAAAGATTTGCAGAAAAAAGCGTTTGAATTACTCGGGATAAGCGAAACCGAAGCTCAGGAAAAATTTGGATTCTTAATGGATGCGTTCAAATATGGAGCTCCTACGCACGGTGGAATGGCGTTCGGGTTTGACAGATTGGTGATGTTGCTAGCCGGTTCATCACAAATTAGGGATGTAATTGCTTTTCCAAAAACTACATCTGCTATGTCTTTAATGGATAATTCACCATCATTTGTTGACAAGCAACAGATAGAAGATCTTGGGCTTGAAATCAAGAAAAAAGGTAAGTCGTAAGTGTTTGAAAAATAGGGTAAAACATAGTAAATTACTATGCTAAAATGGACACAATTTTAATTAAATAGTAAACTTTATTTAGAGCCTTGACTCGGGAGAGGAAAGGCTCTTTTTATTTTAAGGAGTTATTTGAAAAAAAACATAAACATTGGTGAAGTTAACCCACTTTCATTTTTAGGGACAAATGACAGAAATCTAAAGGTACTTGAGAAACACTTTTCTTCAAAAATTGTTGTCCGCGGAAACACAATGATTGTTGAAGGTTCCAAAGAAGATATTTTAGCAATTGAAGATATTGTGAAAGATATGTTGATTACTGTGAATCAAAAAGGATTTGTGGATGAGGATGATGTTAAATCACTTCTGAATATGAGTGAAAATGGAGTTTTGGAACATTCGCGTAACGGAGATGAAAATCCAGTAGTCTTGTACACCCATAAAGGAGCAATTTATGCCCGCACTCCAGGTCAAAGACGCTACTTGGATGCAGTTTTGAACAATGATATTGTATTTGCTATCGGTCCAGCTGGAACAGGAAAAACATATCAAGCAGTTGCAAGTGCGGTATCAGCACTAAAAAACCGTGAAGTAGAACGGATAGTCATTACTCGTCCAGCTGTTGAAGCAGGTGAGAGACTAGGATTTTTGCCGGGTGATTTAAAAGAAAAAATTGACCCATATCTAACTCCAGTCTATGATGCTTTGAGTAAAATGATACCATCGGACAAACTAAAAGGGTACTTTGAGAAACGCACGATTGAAGTGGCTCCATTAGCGTATATGCGAGGACGAACTTTGCATAATTCGTTTATGATTTTGGATGAAGCCCAAAATGCAACTCGAATGCAAATGAAAATGTTTCTAACTCGGTTAGGTGTTACATCTCGAGCAATAGTTACTGGTGATATCACACAAATAGATTTACCTAATAATGAAGTCTGCGGATTAATGGATGCAGTTAATATTCTAAAAGGTGTTAAAGGAATTGTGTTTATTTATTTTCACGAAGAGGATGTAGTGCGTCATAAATTAGTCAAGAATATCATTAAAGCCTACTCTGAAAATGGGAAGAAGGGTGAGAAAGAATAGATGAAGTTAGAATACAGCATCCAGTAACTAATTAGAAAGGACAAAAATGTTAAAAGAAGTAGTTATAGTATCATTTGCAAGAACACCTATAGGTTCATTTCAAGGAGCATTAAGTTCTATCCCAGCAACAAAATTGGGTGCCATTGCCATAAAAGGAGCTGTGTCAAAAGCAGGTATCAAACCCGAAGATATTGATGAAGTAATTATGGGAAATGTTCTTCCTGCTGGTGAAGGTCAAGCTCCAGCAAGACAAGCTTCTGTCTATGCCGGGCTCCCAAAAGAAGTAGAGTGTATGACCATAAATAAAGTTTGTGGTTCAGGACTTAAAGCTGTGATGTTGGCTGAGCAGGCTATAAAAGCTGGAGATGCTAAAATTGTTTTAGCAGGTGGAATGGAAAATATGAGTCAAGTCCCATACTATCTTCCTGATGCTCGAACCGGAATGCGAATGGGTAACAAACAAGCAATTGATGGAATGGTTTTCGATGGATTATGGGACCCATATAACAATGTTCATATGGGTTCGTGTGCAGAACATCTAGCAAAAGAAGAGACTTACACTCGCGAAGAACAAGATGAGTTTGCAATTGAATCTTACAAAAGGTCACTGTCATCAATTGAAAATGGACTATTCAAAGATGAGATTGTTCCAGTAGAAGTTCCTCAAAGGCGAGGTGATCCAATAATTGTAGATACAGATGAAGAACCGGGAAAAGGTCGAATTGATAAAATGAGTAAACTTCGTCCAGCATTTGACAAAGAAGGAACCATCACCGCTGCAAATGCAAGTAGTATCAACGATGGAGCTGCAGCAATCGTTGTGATGTCAAAAGAAAAAGCAGATGATTTGGGACTTAAACCTATTGCGAAAATTGTATCTCAAGCTTCAGCTGCACAGGAACCGATTTACTTTACAACTGCACCGGTTGTAGCAATGAAAAAAGCGATGAAAAAAGCAAATTTGGATGTTCCCGATATTGATTTATTTGAAATCAACGAAGCATTCTCAAATGTTACATTGGCAGCAATGAGAGAGTTCAATATTCCTCGAGATGTGGTAAATGTAAATGGTGGTGCTGTTTCTCTGGGTCACCCGATTGGAGCATCAGGAGCAAGAATATTTGTAACATTACTCAATGCGATGAACCAACAAGGTGCAAAAAGAGGTTTAGCAACATTATGTATCGGTGGTGGAGAAGCTGCTGCAGTAATTGTAGAAAAAATGTAATTTAATTGGAGAAAAAATGAAAAAAATTGGAATAATCGGTGCAGGAACAATGGGTAATGGCATTGCTCACATATGTGCGTTAAACGGTTTTGAAGTCCTTTTAATGGATATCAATGAAGAATTATTAAACAAAGGTTTGGCGATCATTAAAAAGAATACGGAACGACAACTCGCGAAAGAAAATATTTCATCAGATCAAATGAATACAGCGTTGGAGAATATCACCGGTATTACCGATTTGAAATTCTTGGATGATTCCGATTTGGTTATTGAAGCCGCAACTGAGAATTTTGAGATAAAAAAATCTTTGTTCAAGCAACTGGATGAAATTTGCAGGGATGACACAATTTTAGCAACCAATACTTCATCTATTTCAATCACAAAAGTTGCAGCTGTAACAAAACGACCGGAAAAAGTTATTGGAATGCACTTTATGAATCCGGTTCCAGTAATGAAGTTGGTTGAAATTATTCGTGGTTATTTAACTGATGATGATACCACTAATGTAATCATTGAAATGTCTAGAACTCTCGGTAAAACTCCAATTGAGTGTAACGATTATCCAGGATTTGTAGCAAACAGAATTTTGATGCCAATGATTAACGAAGCGGTTTATTGCTTGATGGAAGGTGTTGCTACCGAAGAAGCCATTGATGAAATTATGAAACTCGGAATGGCACATCCTATTGGACCATTAGCATTAGCGGATTTAATCGGTTTAGATGTTTGTTTGGCAATAATGGAAGTTTTGCATAAAGAACTTGGTGACAGTAAATACCGCCCTTGCCCATTAATGAAGAAAATGGTAGATGCAGGTGTGTTAGGACGAAAAACAGGAAAAGGATTTTATAATTATTAATGATAAATTATAAATTGTAAGTGATGAGATTACTACTGAGAACTTTGCGTTTTCAGCGGTTTCAAAAGGAGATGAAATGAATTTTAATCTAACAGAAGAACAATTGATGATACAAAACACAGCTCGGGAATTTGCACGAGATGTGTTAGCTCCAGGGGTGGTTGAGCGCGATGAAAAGAAAATTTTTCCAAAAGAAGGTATCGAGCACATGGCTGAACTTGGATTTATGGGAATGATGGTTGACCCAAAATGGGATGGAGGTGGAATGGATGCCGTCTCATATACAATAGCGATTGAGGAAATTTCTCGAGTAGATGCATCTGCTTCGGTTGTGATGTCTGTAAACAACTCATTGGTATGCTATCTGTTGGAAAAATTCGGCAGTGATTTTGTAAAAGAGAAATATCTCAAACCACTGGCGAGAGGAGATAAACTTGGTGCATTTTCATTATCAGAACCACAATCGGGATCTGATGCTTCCAATATGAAAACAGTAGCAAAAAAAGATGGTGACTATTACATTGTTAATGGAACAAAAAATTGGGTTACAAATGGAATAACTTCCGATTATGTCATTTTGATGGCAGTTACTACAACAGGAATTGGTCATAAGGGAATTTCAGCTTTTGTTGTGGAAAAAGGATGGGAGGGATTTTCCGAAGGTAAACCTGAAAATAAATTGGGAATCCGAGCATCAGATACTTCTGAATTGTATTTTGATAGTGTGAAAATACCTGTAGAAAATTTGATTGGTGAGGAAGGTATGGGATTCAAAATTGCCTTGGCAACACTCGATGGTGGAAGAATCGGAATTGCTGCCCAAGCTCTTGGAATTGCCCAGGCTTCATTGGATGCTGCAGTTGAGTATTCAAAAGAACGAGTACAATTTGGTAAACCAATTTGTGAAAATCAAGGTATTCAATTCAAAATTGCTGATATGGCAACTGAAATTGAAGCAGCTCGTATGTTAGTTAGGCAAGCTGCATTTTTGAAAGACCAGCATAAACCTTTTGGTCATTTATCAGCGATGGCTAAAGTATATGCTTCTGAAACAGCGATGAAAGCATCTACAAATTGTGTTCAAATCCACGGGGGTTATGGATATATTCGCGAAACCGGAGTTGAACGATTAATGCGCGATGCAAAAATCACTCAAATATATGAAGGAACTTCAGAAATTCAAAGAGTGGTTGTTGCAAGAAATGCACTGAGATAGAAAAGGGAGAAAAGGAAACAGGTGTAAGGAGAACGGAATATAATTTACAATCCCACTCTCCCAGCTATTAACTATATAAATGGAAGGAATATTATGGAAACTTTATTGGAGAACGATGTTATGATTGACGAAAGAAAAATGCAAGAATTGGATTGGGACAGTCTGGCATTCAGTATTTATCCTACAAGAAGTATGTTTGTTGCAGAATGTGACGAAAACGGGGAATGGAACATGGGGGATTTAATACCTTACGGAGATATTAAACTCTCTCCTGCAGCTGGAGTTCTAAATTATGGACAAGGTGTTTTTGAAGGGGTGAAAGCATTTCGTTCATCAAAAGATAGAATTGTATTTTTCAGATTAGAGAAAAACGCAGAACGATTTTATACATCCTGTGAACGAGTATGTATCCCACCGGTTTCAGTTGATTTGTTTATGGAAGCGGTTGAAAAAGTGGTAAAAGACAATGCTGATTATGTTCCTCCTATGGGAAAAGGAAGTTTGTATATTCGACCCGTTGCGTGGGGGACTGGACCAGTTTTGGGAGTTAAGCCTGCACCGTCTTATACATTTTTGGTTTATGTGTCTCCGGTTGGTCCTTATTTTAAAAACGGAGTAAAACCCCTAAACTTGAAAGTAACCAATCGATATCATAGAGCTGCACCAAAAGGTATAGGAAATGCAAAAGTAATCGGCAACTATTCTGCATCATTATATCCTCGAAAACTGGCTATCAATGATGGATTTGATGAAGTCATTTATCTCAATGCAGCGGATGAAAATATAGTAGAAGAAGTTGGTTCAGCAAATCTATTTGCACTAAAAGAGAATGTATTAAAAACGCCAAGATTGGCGGGTTCTATTCTCCCAGGAGTAACTAGAAACTCAGCGATTTATCTCGCAAGGGAAGTGTTGGGATTGGATGTTCAAGAAACTGATTTAACTTTAGATGAACTTTTGCATGCTGACGAAGCATTTTGCACTGGAACTGCAGTAGTGGTAACTCCAATAGGTAAAATTTCCACCGATGATGCACCTTTCGTAATTGGCAATGGAGAAACAGGAAAAGTTACATCTCAACTTCGAGAAATGATTTTGGGTATCCAATCTGAAACAAAAGATGACAAATTTGGATGGGTGAAGCCGTTAAACTCATAACATAAGGTAATCACATAGTTGAATATAAGAGATAAACGGTTGGCGAGAACCACCGCACTGCAAACGCTATATGCGTGTGAACTCTCCGGTAATGATCCCGGTTTAATTTTAGACCACATAAAAACAGAACATTTTGATGATGATTACTCGATTGAGATTTTGGAATATAGTGGCCAGTTAGCGCGAATAACAATAAATCGGGCAAATATTCTGGATGAAATGATAAACTGTAGGTCCAAGTTTTGGGGTGCAGACAGAATTGCTTTAATGGATAGATTGGTCATTCGTATGGCAATAGCCGAAATGTTCTACATTGAAGATGTTCCACCATTGGTAAGCATCAGTGAAGCTGTAGAAATAGCGAAGGAATTCAGCACAGAAGAAAGTGGACGATATGTCAATGGAATACTCGATTCCATTTATAAAGATTTTGTAAGTGGAAAAATAGAAATTCCTCATTAATTTCATCTTCAGAAATTGTAAATAAAATACAGGACTTGTATAGTTATGGCTCTATTAGCAAATGTATTAACCAAAATATTCGGTAAAAAATCCGATAGAGATTTAAAAGAACTTACTCCTTTTGTTGAAAAGATAAACGACATTTATTCAACATTATCTTCACTTACTGATGATGAACTCAAAAACCGCATTCAAGAAATTAGAGAAGAGATTGAAAACATACGAAAGAATGCTCGTGAAACTGCCCAAGCTGAAGGATTAAAAGAATCTGCTCTAGATGAGGTGATATATACTGCTGAACAGAGTTACCTTGACGAAATCTCAACTGAAGTTTTTGCTATTGTCAAAGATACTTCACGTCGATTATGTGGAACTCAATTCAAGGTTATGGGACAGGACATGCCTTGGGAAATGGTGCATTACGATGTTCAACTTATCGGAGGTGTTGTTCTCCATAAAGGCAAAATTGCAGAAATGAAAACAGGTGAAGGTAAAACTCTGGTTTCCACTTTGGCAATTGTTCTGAATGCACTCACCGGAAGAGGTGTACATATAATTACAGTAAATGACTATCTAGCAGAGAGAGATAGTCAGTGGATGGGATTACTGTACAATTTCTTGGGATTATCGGTTGGTTGTATTCTGAACCAGATGAGCAACGAAGACAGAAAAGAAATGTATAATCGTGATATCACATACGGAACGAATAGTGAATTCGGATTCGATTATTTGCGAGATAATATGTCTATTACCCCAGAAGAACAAGTCCAGCGAGGACATTGTTTCGCCATTGTAGATGAGGTAGATTCAGTTTTAATAGATGAAGCTAGGACACCTCTAATTATTTCTGGACAGGTTGATGCACCACAAAATCAACAATATACCGATTTGATGCCACAGGTTAAAAGTTTGGTTCGCCTTCAAACAGGGTTAGTAAACACTTTTGTTGCTGATGGCGAAAAATTATTAGATACAGATGAACCAAAAGCTGGAGAAAAACTCCTCGTTGCCAGCAGAGGAATGCCAAAAAATAGGCGACTGATGAAACTGTATCAACGTCCAGGAGTTAAGCAACTTATTCGTTCTGTGGAAAGTGAATTTATCCGCGAAAAGAAATTAAACGAAATCGATGAGCAATTATATTTTAGTGTTGATGAACGCTCCAATATTATTGATTTAGCAGAAATGGGACGCAAAACAATTTCCCCTTCAAATCCTGATGCGTTTGTTATACCAGATTTGGGAGAATTATTCCACGAAATAGAAACTGAAGAGTCTCTATCTGATAAAGAAATTCTTCTCAAAAAAGATGAAGCTCAATCTTTACACGCGGAACGAAGCGATAAAATTCACACCATCAATCAATTACTAAAAGCGTTTACTTTGTTCGAAAAAGATGTAGATTACATCGTTCAGGGAGGTAAGGTGATGATTGTTGATGAACACACTGGTCGTGTTTTGCACGGGCGACGCTATAGTGATGGACTTCACCAATCGTTGGAAGCAAAAGAAAATGTAACCATCGAACGTGAAACTCAAACTATCGCAACTATTACTATACAAAATTATTTTAGGATGTATGAGAAACTTGCGGGTATGACAGGAACAGCATCCACTGAAGCACCAGAATTTATGCAAATTTATAATTTGGATGTAGTCGAAATTCCAACAAATGTATCAGTAACTAGGAAAGATAACGAAGATTTAATCTACAAGACCAAACGCGAGAAATACACAGCAGTTATCGAGAAAGTTAAGGACTTGTTCAAAAAAGGTCAACCGGTTTTGGTTGGGACAACTTCCGTTGAAGAATCTGAAACATTATCTAGAATGTTGAGAATGGATAGTATTCCTCACAATGTACTAAACGCGAAAAAACACCAAAGTGAGGCTGAAATCATCACACGGGCTGGTCAAATATCTGCTGTTACCATCTCTACAAATATGGCTGGGCGTGGAACTGACATCAAATTGGGTGATGGTGTTAAGGATAAGGGCGGATTGTTGATTCTTGGCACAGGCAGGCACGAATCTCGCAGAATTGACTTACAGCTTCGTGGTCGTTCTGGTCGACAGGGAGACGCTGGTGAATCTGTTTTCTATTTGAGTTTAGAGGATGACTTGATGAGGTTATTTGGCTCAGATAGAATTGCTAAAATTATGGACCGAATGGGAATTCAAGAGGGTGAAGTTATCACTCACGCGATGGTTTCGAAATCGATTGAACGAGCTCAGAAAAAAGTAGAATCACACAATTTTAGCATTCGAAAACACCTTTTGGAATATGACGATGTGATGAACCAACAACGAGAAGTTGTGTATGATCGTAGAAGTTTTGCGCTTCACGGGGAGAGTATCAATCGTGAAATTCAGGAAATTCTCATCAATTATGCAGAAGGTGTAGCTGAACTCTATTGCGAATCAAACGCTCCGGGAAATTGGGATTGGGACGGTATCAATTTGGAGCTACTTTCAACTTTAGGGTTGGATATAAAATTTGATGATGTTCAAGTTACAAATCACCTTGAATTTAAGGATATGATTGTCCAAGCGACGAACGCCATACTTGTTTCTAAAAAGGAGTTGGTAGAAGAGAAGTTATTTGAGAAATTTATGAAATATGTAGTTCTTCGTACAATTGATGAAAAATGGCGTGAACATTTACACTCTATGGACCAACTACGTGAAGGAATAAATCTCCGAGCTTATGGGCAAAAAAATCCCTTAGTTGAGTATAAACAAGAAGGTTTTGGAATGTTTACTGAAATGATGCAAACCACCAATCAGCTAACACTTCAACGAATTTTTAAAGCACGAATTGGAGCAATGGAGCAAGCACCAACTCCAGTATCTAATACTCCACGAAATGTTAGAACCAAACACGATGACACAACAGGAATGGGATTTGTAGCAGCACCTCAAGGAGGAGGTCAACGGCAATCTCCAAATCGTCCACAACAGAAATCACAACCAATTCGAGCCGAAGATAAGGTAGGCAGAAATAAGCCTTGTCCCTGCGGAAGTGGTAAGAAATACAAAAAATGTTGTGGAACGAATTAGTATGAGTAAATCTAACAAAAAGAAATACGGATTTTCAACTCGAGCAATTCACATTGGCCAAAAGCCCGAGCAAGTAACAGGAGCTGTATCATTACCACTACATCAAACATCTACTTTTAGGCAAAGAGAATTTGCAGAATACGATTTTGATTATTCTCGTGCTGACAATCCAAATAGAAGAAGTTTAGAGCAAAACATAGCATCATTAGAAAATGCAAAGTTCGGTGTTTCATTTGGGTCTGGAATGGCCACTGAATCTGCTATTTTCAGTTTGTTCGAACAAGGAAGCCATTTAATTTTATCTGAAAATGTATATGGTGGGACATTTCGTCTTGTAGATAAAATATTCTCTCGATTTAATTTTACAGCAAGCTGGGAAGATACTTCAGATATTGACAAAATAGAAAATGCAATACAATCGAATACAAAATTGATTTTTATCGAAACTCCATCTAACCCTTTAATGAGATTATCTGATATTCACGAAATTGCCAAAATTACTAAAAAGCACAATATTCTACTTGCTGTTGATAATACTTTTATGTCTCCATATTTCCAACGACCTATTGATTTTGGAGCAGATTTTGTTGTGCACAGCACCACAAAATACATCAATGGTCATAGCGATGTGGTTGGTGGAATTGCGTTGACCAATAATGAAGAAATCTATGAGCAATTAAGGTTTATACAAATGTCAGCAGGCGCAGTACCGGGACCATTTGATTGCTGGCTGACACAACGCTCTCTAAAAACTCTATCAGTGCGAATGAAAACTCATAATCAAAATGCACTGACTTTAGCAAAAGTGCTGGAAAGAAGTGATAAAATTAAGAATATTTATTACCCAGGTTTGAAAAATCATCCTCAACATCATTTAGCTTGTAAACAACAATTAGATCCATCAGGAAATCCTGGATTTGGGGGAATGATTTCCATAGAACTTCCATCGTTAGATAATGCCAAGAAATTTGTAAGTGGTCTAAAATTATTTACTTTAGCTGAAAGTCTCGGTGGTGTTGAAAGTTTAGTTTGTCATCCTGCAACAATGACACACGCATCTATCCCTAAAAAACAATTACAAAAAATTGGAATTTCTGATGGATTAGTTCGTTTATCGGTCGGCATAGAAAATGTTGAAGATTTACTGGAAGATATTGATAGAGGATTTCATAATTAACAACAACTTAAAATTTGTAAAATCCGAAAATATTAAGCTGATATTGTTTGATGTATTTTGCTAAACATAAGGAATGTAATTAGATATCAGTAATCTAAGTGAAAGAAAAATGAAATTTAAAGTCCAATTGACAGTTATATTTTCAATTTTTATTCTGATAAATCTGTCGTGTGTTGAGCATACTGTTTTTATTGAAATCCGACCTGATGATAAAGTTGATTATTATTACGATGCTCACGGTGATAGAGAGGACTTGCTCGATGAAGATGCACCCCTCCCAAAACAAAAGGATTGGTTCATAATTACCACTTTGGACGATAAATCTGCCGAAACTTTTGACTATTCCGCCCAAAAACGATTTCTGAAAAACCATAAAATCCCTGTAACTTTTTTTGATGGAGATTCACTGTTTAAAGAGTCTTTATTACATCATCCAACCACCATAAATATTAGAAGTTGGTTTGTATCAAAAAGGTATGATTTTGAGTGTCGTTTTGAGGGTAGAGGGGTTGAACAAAAGTATCCGAAAATTACCGGAAAGTTAAATGATTTTGATTCACAAACCGGTTGGCAGAAGGAGATTCTTCAGTATATTGCTTCGGAAACTCTGGAATTGAGTGATGTCGGTTTCAATTTGTATCCGGTAATTTCATCTAGCATTCAACAATGGTTTGAAACGACAATTTTCAATGTATCAGATTCGTTGTTTCTAACAAATTATTATGATTATCGAAAATCGATTTTGAACATCATTAAATCTCCACTCGATAACAACAAGAAAACTGTTGTTGATTCTGTTTTCAAAACACTTGAAGATGAAGCTCGAATTACAATTGACTTATCCGATGATTTATTTTTGTATAAAGTTCTCCTTCCCGGACTTGTAACAGAAACCAATGCGGACTCAACATCGGGAGATACATTGATTTGGGAATTTAGTGTAGTGAATTTTCAAAATAATGATTTTGTGATGTCTGCATCATCTGTTATTAATTATCCAAACCGAAAATGGTTTGTAATCATATTTATTGCATTTCTCGGTTTGCTACTTTTCCTTTGGTATAGAATTAGGAATTAGTTTTATTAGCTATTAGCAGTTAGCAGAAAACTAAGCTCCAGAAACTATAATCCAAAACCAAGTATCTATCCCTATTTCAGCAACATTACTTTTTGGGTTTGAGTGTAACCTTGTATTGAACCTGCCGAAGTACCACCTGCAACAAGTTTTACAAAATAAACACCGCTCGGATAATTTGTTGCATCCCAGCCAACCCGATGATTTCCTGCTTCCTGCCAACTACTACTGCTTACTAACTGCTCAACCAATTGTCCGTTCACATTGTAAACAGTAAGTTGCACGGAGCTTGGGGTTGGGAGCTGGTAGCTAATAGTAGTTTTCGGATTAAATGGATTAGGAAAGCATTCCATTAATTTGTAATTTGTAATTTGTAATTTGTAATTATTGTCCAAATTGTGCCCTATTGCAGCCTCAATGTCTATAATCCCTGCACCAACCAAGCCATCAAATTCAGGATCAATATTATCGAGAAAAGTTGTGTCAGCTGTTTCTAATATTTGTTGTTCTAGCCATAAATTGGATGAGTCTGGATAATACGATTTGAGTAAACCGAAACAACTTGCCACAATTGGTGAAGCAAATGATGTTCCACTTGCTGATGAATAATTTTCACCTAAAATTGAACTCACTATGTTTACTCCCGGTGCTGCAATATCAATTGATGAATGGTAATTGCCCCATCCGCACCACGAATAATTTTCATCAACGGCAGTAACTGAAACTACATTCTCATAACTTGCTGGATAAAATGGTTCGGGGAGTGGATTCCCAAATCCATCACCATTTCCAGATGCACCTACAATAACTGCTCCATATTGATTGTGAGCGATATTGATTACAGCTTGTTCATAAGAACTGTAAATATTACTCCCCCAGCTACAGTTAATAATTGTAAATGAGCCTGCATAAAAACCTACTTTTGCTGCATAAGTTACTCCAGCAAATCCATCATTTATGACTGCATTATCTCCAACTTCTTCACGGGAGCATTTTATAGAAATCAGATCATTCCCAAACGAAACTGATGCAATACCACCACTATTATCGGTTTCTGCAGAAAGTAATCCCGCAACCATTGTTCCGTGGGTCCAATTGAAATTATTATCTGTTAATTCTTGTATTGGGAGTTCCGGATTGTTATCATCTGTTCCATCATATCCGGAACAATCCCAGCCAATAAAATCATCAATAAATCCATTTCCATCATCGTCAATATTATTCAAATCATCGGGATCAAAAATCCACTCATTTCCAGAAAACACAATGGTTCCGTCTCCATCCAAATCCTCACCGGGATTTTGCCAAATCGAGTTAATTAAATCAGGATGGTTCCAATCAACTCCGGTATCTACAGATGCTAATAATACTGAAGGATTTTGTGGCAGTTCTCCGCTTGCAATATCCCAATAATCCCACGATTGGATCGCCTTAACCATTTCTAAGCTCCACTGTTGGGGAAAATAAGTATCGTTGGGCAAGTAAACCAATCTGTGGATATTTTCAACCTCTGCACTTAAAATGCACGATAAGTTTTCAAATTCTGTCTTTAAATCAGAAATCTGTATAGAATCGTTATTGAAGAGATAAGCTCTATAGATTCTGTTCAAATAGATATCACCATCGTGGTCAATTTCATTTGAACCAGGGATCCAATGTTCAATTTTGGTTATTGAATATTTTGAAATCACAGCATCTAATTCAGAAATTCCTGTAGATAACAAATTATCAGAAGTTTTGATTGTAAGTGGATAGATGTTTGGTTTTAAACAAAATAATACCTTGTTATGAGATAAATTATTGGATGACAACACAAATGAAGTTGTCGCTAAAAGTAACAAAAAGGAATTTAACATAATTAAACTTTCATCATTTATTGATGACGAAAGTTACAAAGAAAATTATATTTTATTGAATTCTTTTGCGAGAAGATCTCGTGTGGATTTTAGGTCCTCAACCATTACTTTTGTGTGACCGAGAACCGGCATAAAATTGGTGTCACCTTTCCATCTTGGAACCAAATGAAGGTGAACATGTTCATCAATTCCTGCACCGGCGATATCACCGAAATTCGCACCAAAATTAAAACCTTCAGCGTTCATAGACTTTTTGATAATTTTCATTCCAGTAGAAACCAAGTCCATCATCTCTAATTGAGTTTCTCGTGGTAAATATTCAAAGTCCGAAGTATGTTCATAAGGAGTGATGAGAAGATGTCCGTTATTATACGGATAGAGGTTAAGTAAAACGAAACTATGTTTTCCTCGATAAACAATTAGTTCATCACTGTCGTTGGATGAGTTAGCTTTTTGGCAGAGAATACACTCTCCGTCAGATTTCCCCGGCGTACGGATATATTCAATACGCCAGGGAGCCCACATTTTATCCACTATTCTTCACCACCTTGTCGTTCTTTTTGATATGATGCAATTACTTTTTCTGCCTCAATGTGGGGCATATCTTCGTAATGAGAAAATTCCATACTGAACATTCCACGACCCTGACTCATTGAACGAATCGCTGTTGAATAATCATTCAGATTCGCCAAGGGAACTTCAGCATTGATAATTTGGAAGTGTCCATCAGCATCCATTCCGCCAACTTTTCCTCTTCGTTGAGAAATATCACCCATTATGTCACCCATAATCTCATCTGGAACCTTAACTTGAACTTTATAAATTGGCTCTAGTAATTTTGGACGAGCATTTTTGAATGCATCCATAAAAGCTTGCTTACCAGCCATTTGGAATGCGATATCCTTTGAATCAACCGGATGCATTTTACCGTCATAAAAATCAATCTTGATATCTACAACCCTACAACCTGCTATGATACCATCTGTACACGCAGTATTTACACCCTTTTCAACTGATACAACAAATACTCGGTCAACATTCTGTCCAACAAGTGATTCGGTGAATTCAATTCCATCTCCTCGTTGTTTGGGTTCGATTCTCATCCAAACTTCTGCAAACTGACCTGCACCACCAGATTGTTTCTTGTGGCGATATTTAGCTTCGCTATTTTTTGTGATGGTTTCACGATATGGAATTTTTGGAAGGATCATTTCCAACTCAACATTGAATTTAGCTTTGAGTCGTTTCATCAAAACATCTAAATGAAGTTCACCCTGTCCTGAAATGATGGTTTGCTTCAACTCTGGATCAACCACATAATTGAATGTAGGATCTTCTTCGTGCAGCATTGATAAACCTTCAGAAATTTTATCTTCATCACCTTTAGATTTTGGTAAAATTGCTTGTCTGATATTTGGATTAGGAAACTTGATTCCAGCTAAAGTTACAGGATTTTTAGAAGTCGCAAAAGAATCTCCGGTATGAGTATTTTTCAATTTGAGAGCTGCACCAATATCACCAGCAACAATTTCATTTGCATCTTTTCGTTTGTTCCCACTCATAAAATAAATTTGTCGCATTTTTTCACCGGAGCTTTTATCCACATTTAGCACATCGCTCCCGGATTTTATTGAACCGGAATATACTCTGAAATATGATAATTCCCCAACATGAGGTTCAACTGCAGTTTTAAACACAAACGCAGTAGTTGGATCATTAATTCCAGTACTTAATTTGAGTTCTTCATCAGAGCCGGATTTAGTTGCAGTAATTTCTTTAACATCAGAAGCATTTGGAGCGTATTTTGCAATCAAATCCATCATTCGTTTTACACCAATATTATTTTTCCCCGATACGCAAAATACTGGAATTAATCCACCGGTAACAATTGCGTTGTGAATTCCATTTCGCATTTGTTCTTCTGTCAACTCACCTTTATCGAAGTAAATTTCTAACAATTCATCATCGGATTCCGCGATAAGTTCAATTAGTTCACTGTGAAGAGTTTCACATTTATCTATCCAATCACCTTCTAGTGCACCTTCAGTATAATCTCCTGAACCATCTGTTTTAAAAGTGTATTGTTCTTTGCGGAGAATATCTGCAATTTTGCTAAATCCTTCACCTGGATTAATTGGCATTTGGATTGGGAAAACCTTTTTACCGAAACGATCTTGTGCTTGGGCTAATACACTATCAAAGTTAGCATTATCTCTATCTAACAGATTAACAACTACAATTTTTGGAATACTGTAATCTTTTTCGGTAAATTCCCAAGCAAGCTCTGTTCCGACTTCAATACCACCAGTTGCACTCACTATAACAGCAGCAAAATCAGCAACACGAAGCGAAGATTTTACCTCACCCTGAAAGTCCAAATAACCAGGGACATCAACCATATTGAATTTCTTCTCTTCCCATTCTAAACTTATCAATGTTGAAAAAATCGAGTGTTGTCTTTCAATCTCATCATTGTGGTAATCTGAAAGGGTATTTCCATCATCGATTGTTCCGATTCTGTTAATTAATTTGGTGTTAAATGCCATTGATTCAGCTAATGTGGTTTTTCCTGTTGCGGAGTGTCCACAAAGTGAAAAATTAATAATATTTTCAGTTTGATAACTTTTCATTTTTTCTTCCTTTCTTACGAAAATAATAAAAGTCCGACATAACCCACCGGACTTTTAATTTCTAACAAACATTTCTGTGCCCAATTCCGTTTTCAGAAATCGGGCTGAAATTCCTGCCCTTTATTGTATGTCCTAAAATATACATATTCTTTTTAAAATTACATGCAAAAACTTGGGTATAAATGTAGGCTCTTAATACTATGCAATCCAAGAAATAGAAAGATTGAGGAGGAATTATGAAAATTGGAATAAAGTGCTGGTTATGAGTGTGTAAGTTAGATAAAAGAGAATCGAGACAGATGGAGACATCAATTCAGTAAGTAGGATGTAAGTCTCTTATAGACCTAATTATTGTATTTTCGTATGAGTTAGCTACATATTGATTTTTTCATTTTACATCTAGCAACGAATCAACTTTCAAGTATCAAGCTACAAGTAACAAGCACTCAATTATCTGTTTCAGAATATACAAAATCAACCTAACTTTAGCACCAATAACGGAGAACAGAATTAAGATGAAACACAAATATTTTGAACGAATAACTACAATTCTCGCTCTACTGGGACTACTCACTACAGTACATCTTTGGATTATGACTAATAGAGGATTTGATAGAGGTTGTTTCGGATTTAGTACAAGCCCTGCTTTTGAAGAAGTTTTCGATTGTGAATCTGTTATGGAAAGTACTCTAGGACATTTTCTTGGAGTATCAAATGTCTATTGGGGAATGTTGTTTTACGCAATGCTGACTGTTTTCAATTTCCTTATTTTATCGCTGAAGAATACCAAGCAAAAAATATTCAGAATTATTCGTCTATTGCTTGTTGTTGTAGGAATAATTTATTCTATATTTCTGACTATTTACCAATACACTTGGTTGCAAGAGTTCTGTGCATTGTGCCTAACTTCAGCTACTATTGCAACTTTACTATTTATTACTTCAATGATCTATTGGAAATTTCATTCATTAAAATCTCAAATTTCGAATACTCAACTAACATTTTTCTCATCTTCACTAATATTATTTGCATTTGTAGCAATGGGAGATATTTTATATTTCAATTCTATTGAAATGAAAAATACTCTTACAACTACAGAAGATTTTGACATAGAAACAATACAGGAATCACAAACTCAGAAAACTGAAGGAACAAACAATACAGAACAAAATTCCATTAGGTGTGGTTATAGCGAGGATATACCTACTCTTGAAAAGTATTTGGATTTGATTACCGATTATGATATCAAAATAGGAAATTCTAAATCTGAAATTGTGATTATTGAGTATTTCGACCCAAATTGTTTTCATTGTAAGCGGTTAAATTCTATTATGAAAAATGCTATCGATAAACTTAAAAATGATGTGTATTTTGTGTTAAAACCAAATCCATTGTACAGCTATTCGGTAAAACAAATTCAGGCTTTATTGATTGCACAAGAAGAAGATTTGTTTTTTGAAATGTTAGATAAACAATTTGCGCTCCAGCAACCCAGAAAAGGAATCAGCTTAAATCAAATAAAAACAATTGCAATTGATTTAGGAATGAATGAATCACACTTAATTGAGAGAATCCAAAAAGGTGATTATAAAAAATATATTATGGACCAACGCAGAATCCGCAGAGACAACAGTATAACCAGTATGCCTACAATTTTAATCAATGGACAGGTAGTAGCAAAGAAGTCTAGGACTATAGAGTGTTTTGATAAACTAATTCAGGAAATTAACTAATTGTTAAAAGTTACCGATTCTATATTAGTTGATTCTATTCAACAAGCAGTTACAAAAGCCAAAAATAAATCCCAAAATATTATTGTATCCCGTTCGTTTATAATCGATTCACAAGATATACTACCATTACTTACACATCCTTCAGATAAGAAGAAAATTAGAATTTATTGGGAACAACCATCAAAAAGTTTTGCACTAGCCGGTTTAGGTTCTGCAATTGCAATTGATTTAAGTTCTGAATTATCAATTTCGGATGCAAATAAGCAGATATCAGAATTCTACAAAAATGCTATTATTTTAGGTGATTTGGATTTCGTAGAACCAATGTTTATCGGCGGACATTCATTTGATCTTCAAAGTGATTCTAACGGAATTTGGAAGAATTTTCCTAAAGGGCGATTTATTTTACCGGAGTGCATTGCCATTAAAAATGAACACTCTTCATATTTGATTATTACTCAAACTGTTTCAGAGAATGATAATCCAGAAAAAATTAAAAACGATTTTACTAAAAAGTGTATCCATTATCAAAATCGTTTACCCGTTACTTTACCTCCGATACAAAGAGTTTCTGTGGATAAATTCAAAGATGTACCAGAAAAAGATTCCTACAGAAAAACGATATTTGAGGTGTTAAATACAATTCACCCCGGGAATGTTGAGAAAGTAGTCATATCACGTTCTCATCAAGTTCAAATTGATAAAGAGTTTAGTTGTATTTCTCCCATTCAGGTATTGAGAAATACTTACCCAAATTGCACTACTTTTTTGTTAAGCTTCCCTAATGAAGGTATATTTTTCGGTTCGTCTCCAGAACGATTGATAATTAAGAATGGAAAAACAATCCAAACAGATGCACTTGCTGGAACTATCGCTCGTGGTGCCAATATGGAAGAGGATAGATTACTAACGAAAACACTTATTGGAAGCCATAAAGAAAGTGAAGAACATCAATTTGTGATAGAACAAATTCGTGAAAAGCTGGAAACCATTACCTCGGATTTATCCATCCCTAACATTCCAGAAATCCAAAAATTGAAAAATGTTCAACATCTACTTACACCAATATCAGGAAATCTTGAAAATGGGAAAAATGTCTTAGATTTAGTAGAATTCTTACATCCAACTCCGGCAGTTGCAGGGACACCTACTCAAAAAGCATTAGAGATTATCAAAAACTCAGAGCAATATGATAGAGGTTGGTATTCAGGTCCGGTTGGCTGGATTGATAAAAATGGAGATGGCGAATTTTGTGTAGCTCTTCGGTCAGCTTTGGTTAACAACGATGAAGCTAGAGTTTTTGCAGGTGGCGGAATTGTATCCGAATCAGTTCCAGACAAAGAATGGGAAGAAACAGAACTCAAACTTCTCCCAATCATTTCTGCTCTATCAGGGGGACAAGTGTAGTGTTGACTAATTTTATGTTTTGTGTTTTCTATGCAAACTTGGAGTTTAAAGGGAGTTATAAAAATCAATATTAATGACATTTGGGCAAAACATACAGCAAGTGTTTTACAACGACTTGGTGTAAAATACGCTTGCATATCTCCTGGTAACCGAAACTCTCATCTAACTTCTGCCTTTACATCTCAATCTGATATTAAATGCACAAGCCATATTGATGAACGATCAGCTGGGTTTTTTGCATTAGGATTAGCGAAATACTCAAAATCACCTGTTGTATTAATTTGTACATCAGGCACAGCCCCAGCTAATTATTATCCCGCAGTAATCGAAGCGAATTTGAATAGAGTACCACTCATCATTTTAAGTGCTGACAGACCTGAAGTATTAATCGGAACGGGTTCCAACCAAACGATTAACCAACAAGATTTATTCGGTTATCAGGTGAGGATGTTTAGAGATGTTGGCCTTCCTGAAACAAATTTTGGTAACTTAACTCAATCTTTGACTAAAGCATACAATCAATCTCGCGGTTTTGACGCTTTTGGAAAATCCACCAATCCTGCTGGACCTGTTCATCTCAATTTCCCTTTTGATTTAGGAGATAACAGGAAGCTAGGAGCAAAGACCAGTGAGTTATTAGAAATTACGAATCCAGTACCACGCACCCAGCAATCAGTACCCTTTATACAGAATCTACCGAACCACTCCAAACCTTTAATTATTTGTGGTGGGATGGATGATGTATCAAACAGAATCCCTATTTTGAAATTGGCATCTGCAATAAAGTCTCCGGTTTTGGCTGACCCATCATCTCAAATTCGATATGGAATGGAAAGTCCTAATATTATTACTGGTTACAACTTATTTCTTAAATACTCACAAATCGAACCAGATTTTGTTCTTCGTTTTGGTGCAAAACCAACATCCAAAATACTATGTAAATTAATGGATGATTGGAACGAGAAATCAATTCTTATAGACCCAACAGGACGATTCAATGATGACTGTCCAACTGTCTTACAAGTCGGAATAAAAGAGTTTTGCGAACATCAAACAAGACAATTTCAGGATAAATCTGTCAATTCAGTTTGGTTAGAAAAAATTCTAAGTTTGGAAAATTCAGTTCAATCGACGTTACTGAATGACCCGTTATTGAATCAGTTATTCGAAGGAAGTATTGCTCAAACTTGTGTTTCAGCAATCCCATCTGGTTCAAACTTTTTTATTGGGAATTCGATGCCAGTTCGCGATGTGGATTCATTCACACCAAATTCGGGGAAAGAGGTTCGTGTATTTGTCAATCGTGGAGCAAGCGGAATTGATGGAATTATTTCAACAGCATCGGGAATTGCTTCAAAATCGAATACTAAAAACAATCTATTGCTAATTGGCGATTTAAGTTTTTACCACGATATGAATGGGTTACTTTCCTCTAAACGAAATGAGATTGATTTGACAATAGTGGTAGTAAATAACAATGGTGGTGGGATTTTCTCATTCCTCTCAATTTCTGAAAATAGTGAGAAACAATTTGATACTTTTTGGACTACTCCACATGGTTTAGATTTTAGAAAAATCGCAGAAGTTTACGGATGTAAATATTCACAAGCTAAGTGTGTTTCTGAATTGTATGATACAATCACAAATTCGTTTAATAGTAAGGGTGTTAAAGTAATAGAAGTCCAAATTGATATTTCTGAAAATGTCAAATGTCATCGCAAAATACTTGAAAACTTATCTTGCAAGTTAAAACTAACCAATTGACAATTCAATCTGAAAATATTCGATTCAATGTAAGCAAGAATTTTGAAGAATTTACAGAATTTCCACCGGTTTTATTATTACATGGATTTACCGGAAATCTCAAAGTTTGGGATAATATTAGAGATAAAATTAGTTATCCAAGCATAGCAATTGATTTGCCTGGGCACGGACAGTCAACTATCTTGAATTATTCAACCAAATATTCTTTTGATGATTGGAATCGAGATTTGAAATTTATTTTAGATAAGTTACAAATTTCCAAAATTAATTTATGCGGATATTCGATGGGAGGAAGATTAGCATTATCGTTTGCAATCAATCATTCTGACAGAATTCATAGTTTAATTTTGGAGAGTACTTCTCCGGGGATTTCTGATTTGATTGAAAGAGAAAATAGATATAAAATTGATTTGCAATTAGTCGATAAAATTGATTCGAATTTCAAGTTGTTTCTTTCAGATTGGGCAAAATTACCTTTTTTTGAATATCAACAAAGTAGAAATCCAAGCGAATGGCAAAAATTAGTGGAAATCCGTAAATCTTCAAATCCAAAAGGATTGGTGTATTCTCTAAGAAATTTAAGTGTAGGCAATCAACCATCATATTGGGATTCACTTCAGAAAATTGACTTTCCAGTCTTATTGATTACAGGAAGCGAAGATAATAAATATAATAAGATTGCCAAACAAATGAGTCAGCAAATACAATGTACTTATCCTATTAATATTCCAAATTCTGGTCACACAACACATTTGGAAAAATTAGATACATTTGTTGGAGTGGTTAAAAATTTCCTAAAAATTCGATAAACAATTATAGGACACTGTCTGAAACAATTCATAAATTTAGTGCTGAGTTTTAATATATAATTTTATCTATTGGGTTATTGGGTTAGAAAATTCATTCAAAGGAGAAAAATAAAGAGATGAAAATTGCAATTCCTAAAGAAACACTGCCAGGAGAAACTCGTGTGGCAATGCTTCCAATGGAGGTTAAGCGGTTAAAGTCAGATGAAATTACCGTTCTCGTGGAAGCTAGTGCTGGTGCAGGATCATTTGTATCCGATGCGGATTATGAATCTGTTGGAGCCCAGATTGTCAACGATGTTTATCAGGAAGCGGATGTGATTGTTAAGATCAATCCTCCAACAGAAGATGAACTTAGTAAGATAAAAGATGGAACGACATTGATTTCATTGTTGGCTCCATTTACAAATCACGATTCTGTGAAATTATTATCTAGCAAAAAAGTAACATCATTTTGTTTAGAGTTGATTCCGCGAACAACTTATGCACAATCAATGGATGTGTTGAGTTCACAGGCAACTGTGGGCGGATATAGAGCTGTATTAAATGCAGCAATTCACTCTGGGAAATTTTTCCCAATGTTGATGACTCCAGCAGGGACAATAAAACCATCTACTGTATTAGTTATTGGTGCTGGTGTAGCAGGGCTTCAAGCGATTGCTACTGCAAGTCGTTTGGGTGCAAAAGTTGAAGCTTTTGATGTCCGACCAGCTGCAAGAGAACAAGTTGAATCACTTGGTGCTAAATTTTTGTATATGGATTTGGACGAATCATCCGAAACTGATAGTGGTTATGCTGTTGAAATGGACGAGGAATTCATCCGTAAAGAAATGGAACTACTCCATGAAGCAGCAAAGAGAGTGGATGCTATAATTACAACCGCATTGATTTTCGGTAAACCTGCTCCTATTCTTATCAAAGATTATATGGTAAAAGATATGCAAGATGGCTCTTGTGTTATCGATATGGCAGCTGAAAATGGAGGTAACTGTGAACTAACTGAACCAGGTAAAGTAGTAACTAAACACGGTGTTATTATTGACGGGTCTCTCAATTTACCTACTGAAGTACCAGTTCACGCAAGCCAAATGTTTTCAAAAAATATCGCGAAATTGTTGTCGGATATCATAAAAGAAAACAAATTGGAAGTAGACTTCGAAAATGAAATCACTAAGGGATGTGTAGTTACCCACAACGGTGAAATCGTTCACGAAATGACAAAAAAAATCATTGAAGGAGCAAAATAATGGAAATGATAGTTTTAGTATTTATTGCTGTACTTGCGACTTTTGCAGGTGCAGAATTAATAGGTAAAGTACCTCCACAACTTCACACTCCGTTGATGTCCGGTTCCAATGCGATTTCCGGAATTACTATTGTTGGTGCGTTGTTGGCGGTGGGTGCAAGTGGTAATGACAAATTATTAGCAATTCTTGGATTTTGTGCCATTGTCTTCGGAACGATTAACGTCGTTGGAGGATATTTGGTAACTGACCGAATGCTGAAAATGTTCAAAAAGAAATAGGAGGAAAATCAAATGAAAGAAAGTTTAATTCTTATTTCTTACATCGTGTCTGCGATACTTTTTATCGTAGGTATTAAGAAACTTGGTAAAGTTGATACTGCAAGGCAAGGTAATTTCCTGTCAGCTGTTGGTATGTTGATTGCCATTGCTGCAACTCTGTTCATGATGGATGCGATTCCATTAGAATGGGTTATTGGTGGAATAGTTCTTGGTTCAATTATCGGAGCAGTTTCTGCGATGAAAATTGCTATGACAGCAATGCCTGAAATGGTTGCAATATTTAATGGCTTTGGAGGTGGTGCTTCTGCATTGGTTGCATCTGCAGAATTTTTTAAGATTCTTGGAAAAAATGCCGCTAATGATGATACTACTACATTGATTATTATCATGCTATCAGTAATTATCGGTTCATTAACATTTACAGGTAGTTTTATTGCTTGGGGGAAATTGCAAGGTAAAATTAGCGGTCAACCTATAACTTATCCAGGACAGAATATATTGAATGGTTTGATTTTAGTTGTTATGTTTGTCGTTGGATATTTTGCTGTAACCAATATGGGTGGATTTTTAGCAGGAACTACTAATATCAATATGATGTGGTTTTATATTGTGCTTGGTATAGGTTTGTTGCTTGGTATTTTATCGGTAATCCCAATTGGTGGTGCAGATATGCCTGTTGTTATTTCACTCTTGAATTCATACTCAGGTATCGCAGCTGCTATGACTGGTTTTGTTCTACAAAATCATGCCTTAATAGTTAGTGGTGCTTTAGTAGGAGCATCAGGGATCTTCCTTACAAATATTATGTGTAAAGGTATGAATCGTTCACTTGGCAATGTTTTGTTTAGTGCATTTGGTAAGGTGGATGATTCCGCAGGTAGCATAGCGAAAACTGCAACCGGTGTTACTGTGAAAGAGATGAGCGCAGAAAATGCAGCATACACAATGCAAGCTGCTGGTTCAGTTATTATTGTTCCAGGTTATGGTATGGCAGTTGCTCAAGCACAACACGAAGTTCGCAAATTAGCTGATGAGTTGGAAAAAGAAGGTGTCGAAGTTAAGTTTGCAGTTCACCCTGTGGCTGGCCGTATGCCTGGACATATGAATGTTCTGTTAGCTGAAGCAAATGTTCCATATGAGAAACTATTTGATGAAGCAGAAATCAATGGTGAATTTCCATCAACTGATGTGGCTCTCATTATAGGCGCAAATGATGTTGTGAATCCTGCTGCACGACACGATGAATCAAGTCCAATTTATGGAATGCCCATTTTGAATGTTGATTATGCAAAAACCACATTCGTTTTGAAGCGTTCAATGAATCCAGGATTTGCAGGTGTTGATAATGAATTGTTCGGTTATGAAAATAACTATATGGTATTCGGTGATGCCAAAGCGACAGTATCAAAGTTCGTTGAAACATTAAAAGAAGATTAATTCTAAACTAAAAAAACTAAAAGGCTATTTCAGAGAAATAGCCTTTTTTGTTTAAGGGTATTTTCATTATTGAATATAGTGAAATTAGAACACAAAATAAATTCAAAAGCAGCATTCTATTTGTTTGAAAAGTTCAGAAGATATGTTTAACTTTTATTTTATGATTTATTAGTCAATAAACTAATTAAGTATCGGAGAGAATACTACAAAAAGTATTTGTTTAGGTTCTAGGATTTTGATTCACACAAAGATATACAAAATAATAAAAGCTACTTTTCTAAAAACTATTTTTGATATTAGTAAAGTTGCACCAATAAAGCATTTTAGTTTAATGTGCTTTTGTTGTTTCACAATATTATGGTCTTTTCAGCCAGAAAGAACAGAATATTTTCAATTTAATGTAACAAGTAATTTAGAAACGATTTTTGTTGGTGAATCAACATTGTATAATGAATCCCTTGTAGATGATGATGAAATAGGAATATTCTGCGACACCACCTTGAACCAAATCGCTGATCCGGATTCGATGCTTTGTGTAGGTGCAGAAGTTTTCACTTCAGACAGAACAATACAAATGATTGCATACGCTGATGATCCTGAAACTCAGAATATCATTGATGGATTTTTAACAGGGCGTATTATGTATTTTCGATATTATGATCAAAGTGAAAATCAAGAAATAATTGATTTAACAACTGAATATGTTGGTTGGGATTTGAGTGGTCTATTTGCTATTGGTGGATATTGCGGAGTTGATTTAAGTACTAATCCTATATTCTCAGATTTATCTGACCAAACTATCAATGAAGGTGATTCTTTTCAGAACATTATACTAAATGATTACATTTATGACCCCGACCATATTTTTGAAGAGTTAAATTGGGAATTCAACAGCCTTGTTTTACAAATAAATGTTATTAATCCTGATTTCAATGAAATAAACATTGAACCTCCTAATATTAACTGGTTTGGTCTTGAGGAGATTTCTTTTATATGTATAGATCCTAACGGCGGAGCTGACACAACATTTGCAGAATTTGAAATACTAAATATCGATGACGATGCACCTATCGTTTTCGGAATTCCTCATCAATCAATTGGAATTGGAGGTGAATTTCTTCCGTTCATTTTAGATGATTATTTGACCGAATATGATGGTGATTCTACTATGTGGTCATTTAGTGGAAATTTTGAGTTAATTATAAATATTAATGAAAATAATCTCGTAAATATTTTTCCTCCTTCTGATGATTGGTTTGGGAGTGAATTAATTACATTTAATGTCACAGATTTTACCGATAATAATCTTTCTGATTCAGAAGAGGTACTATTTTCTGTAATTGATCCTAATGATAATCCACCAGTTCTGTCTGGAATTGAAGATCAAACTTTAGAAGTAGGCGAGTTGTTTCAAGTAATTGATTTAGATGATTATTTAACCGAATATGATGGTGATGAAATGATTTGGGATTATAGCGGAAATGAAGACCTTAGCATAAGTATAAATGAATATGGTTTAGCAACAATAAATATTCCAGCTGATGATTGGAAAGGTACTGAAACTATTACTTTTTCAGCAACCGACAATACTGAAAATAATTATTCAGATTCCGACGAAGCAGTTTTTACTGTTGTAAACCCAGAAGATGATCCACCTATTGTTGTTGGTATTCCTGATCAGACAATAGATGAGGGTTTAGAGTTTGAGATGTTTGATTTGGAT
>CAZSJY010000008.1:0-14121 GCA_964607375.1 uncultured bacterium | reverse complement strand
AGACATATTAACAGTAGAATTAGTAGATAGTGTATTACATGGAAATCTTATTTTAAACGATGATGGTACATTTGAATATACACCATTTGTTGCTTTTAGTGGTATTGATTCATTCTCTTATGTTGCAAATGATGGAGAAGTAAATTCTGAAGTTGCTTATGTTACTATTACTGTTTTTGCTGTTAATTATGTTATAAAAACTGCTCCAAATCCAGCAACATCTGGAGATGATATTTTAATTGAGTACAGTATTCCTAGCGATAATAGTAACGAAGTAATTAAAATTTTGGTAATAGATTCTTCAGGAAAAACAGTTAAAGTGATTGATGGAAATAATTCTGTAGGTCAACACCAAGAGTGGTGGAACGGTAGAAATGATGATGGTTTTTCGATTTCACAAGGTTTGTATATTATCTTATTGAAATCTGATGAAAAGATAAAAGCAAGCTGGATTATGGCATCAAAGTAAGTTATGCTAAGAAATTTACCTAAAATAATATTAACTATTTCATTTCTCGGTATTGTTTTACCTAATGGTGGTTATGGCGGTGCACCAAATACATTTTATCAAACACCAATTACCCCAAGGGAAGTTGCTTTGGGTAGTACTGGTGTTGCATCTTCTCAAGGAGTTTTTTCTACATACTGGAATCCGGCTGGGATAAACATTAATCAATCAAAATGGGAAGCAGGATTTATATTCAGATATCCTTCTATAATCGATATTCCTAGTGCAACCACTAAATTTAATTATTGGTGTGGAGGTGTTCGTTGGAAATGGGCTACAAACAACATCAACTTTGCTTTTAATTTTCTAAATTTAGGGGTGAAGGATATTATTCAAACTTCAGTTGTAAATGACGATATTGAAGAGATTGGTTCATTCAATAGTTCTGAAACAATGATGATATTTTCTTCAGCTAAATCTATTAAAGGAATGAATATAGGGTTGAATTTAAAAACTGGTTATAGATCATACTCAACTTTATATAGTAAATTTTATTTTGCTGGGTCAGATTTTGGGATTATTTATTCTATAAAAGACTACTTTGGTGATTTTGTTAAGAAAAAGTTTTTGACCCTAGATTTTGGTTCAGTGATTAAGCTTGAAAGAGATGTTTACAATGTACAAAAAATCGTATCTATGGGTATTAGCGGTAAAATAACTAAATCGAAATATACACATATCCTACTAAATCTGAATACACAATCAGGGGATTATATTTTATCAAATATTGCATTCGGTTGTGAAGTAACACGCAATTTGTCAAATTCAGATTATCAGTTGTTTTTCCGTTCAGGATTGAATTTACCATATAGTCAAATATCGGAAATTTCATCTATTAGTTTTGGATTAGGATTAGGAGTACTGGTAAATTACAGGGGTGTCCCACTAATTATTGATATTGCATACAATACTCATAATGATGAGTATAAGTCCTTAGTCGATCCTCCCATAAAAATAGGAATATCGTTCAATTTTTAAATTGATAGTTTTGGAGTAATAGAGTTTAATGAATCAAAATTTAGAAGATACTGAAACCAATAAAACAAGGTTACAATCGTTGAGAGACTTCTATAAGAGTTATTTTTATCGGATTAAAAAAATCAAACTAGTTGCAATCACTTTTGTTATGATACTCTTAACAATTGTTGTATCAAAAGCAACTTTAGAAATTGGTTACACTACATCACAATTTGGAGCTACAGAGCATTATACTTTAAGCAAGTTAGTTGAAGATGTTGATAGCGAGTTTTCAACAACAGTTTCTAAGCTTCTTGATAGACGAAATTCAATTTACATTTACTATGCGATGATAGTTTTGTTAGTGTTATTTAATTTTGTTGTTCTTAAAAGAGTTTGGTACATTTGGGTTTGTTACAAAGAACAAAACGAGATTGATAAATCAATTATTCAAGACTCGGATAATCGATATAATAATCTTCGTTTGATTTCAACCCAAAATTATATTGGTTTTCCAAAGAGATTTATTTCCAGTTTATATAATTCTTTCAAAATAGAAAATTCGAAAACATATTTTTCGCAGTTTTATGAAGATTTTTTAAACAGAGAGAGTGATAGAACTGTTTCATTTATAGAAAATACAAATAAATCAATGATTTGGATTATCCGTCTCGGAATTTTTGGTACTCTCTTAGGATTATTACTCGCGTTTTTTGAAATGTGGGTTGCAATGCATCAGGGCATTAATTTTGACGCAAGTAGTGTTTCTTTAAATAAGACATTTATTGATCAAGTTAAACAGTCATTGCTTGGTAATTCGATTGCAGTCGCTACAAGTATTACAGCACATGGAATTACTTTAATTATTGAATTTGGAGTAACTATTTTACTTCGAGATGAGACTAATGAAACTTGGTTACACGAAACTTATTCTGAATTTCTCAAGTTTGAAGGATTTTCATCTAATCCTGAAAGTGTTACAAATTCTATCGGTAAAGTAAATATAGTTGTTGCTACATTTTCTGAGAGAATTCAATCTGCAACAGAGAAAATCGAACAATTTAGTAATGAGAATAACAAATTAATTTCTGATATTACTCAATTAAACAATTCTGTTAACGAAATTAGTGATAACTTTAAATTATCAAATAAAGAAGTATCAGAGTTTAATAAAGATATTGAAAAACTAAACGATAAACTTGAACCACTAAATTCTGTTATTGAATTATTTTCTGACCGTATTAAACAAAGTGAAAAAGAATTGAATAACATCAATAAAGATTTTACTTCACTGAATAAGAAACTAAATCCTTTAGACTCTACATTAGGAAATGTTTCAGATAAGTTACATAATTCAGAAAATGGTCTGACAGAAGTTAATCGAGACCTAAAATTACTTGAAAAAGAACTTGGTGGTTTAGTTACTTCATTTAAATCACTTTCAGATGAAATTACACAGTACAAATCAGAAATAAAGGATTTAAAATATTCCACCAAAAATCTGAAAATGTATATAACTAGTACTTTTGATACTTTAAGAATATTTTCTCAAGATTCAATTAATGCTCTTCAGAAAGGATTCTCTAAAATCAAAGATTCATTTAATAATAAAGCATAATTCTGTGAAAAGGTCACAAGATACAGGCGAAATTTACTTAATATCTTTAGACACATTTATGTTAATGGCAGTTCTGGGTATAACTCTTGGAATACTGTTTATTGTACTCAATCCAACTGTAGGTTTAAGCACAAGATTATTTACAAAAGATGCTGATATTATTGACTCAATATCAATTTCAGATTTCACTAAATTGCAGACAAAGTTAGATGTTTACAACGATATACAGCAGATCAATCAGAAAGTAAGTGATTTGCCAGAAGGAGAATATTATCGCTTTATATACCATACTTCCTTTCCAATGGACATTTATCAGCTGAAACAAGTTAGAAAGATAAACGGAATATTAACAGAACTAGTTATAAACTGTTTTGTTGAAGATGAAAAAGTAGATTTCAGCATTTCCTATCTAAATGAGAGCTATGATTATTTTGAGTGGGATTCTGTTAAAACTACGAATAATGAGTACATACTAAAACAAATCAGAAGTTGGGATTCAGTTGCTGACATCATAATACTCGAGGAATAATACGAAGGAATATAAAGTGAGATTTTATATTGCATATATTGTTTTTATACTAAATATATTATTTTGTCAAAGAATATTCAATGACACTACTATTCGTAGTACTATTCCGCTGAAAATTGCATATAATATGCTACAATTGGAAGAAACTGGTGTAGAATTAACAGAAATTGACAGCATTAGATTTACTTTGAAATCAGGGAACGAAATTATTGCCGGTGATGAAATTACTATATATGGTTCAAATTCGAAACTACCAGAAATAATTTTAGTCAAAGATACTGATGTTAGCAGAAACATCAAAGGTAACAGTGCAAAATGTAAATCTCTATTCAATAATCATGAATTTAATACATTTATAGTTAACAATTTAAATCAATATTTTTTAATTAACAGAAAAGATGTTGTTGAATCAGAAGAAATTCAATTACAGTATAATCCACTAAATAAACAACTGTTTCAACTAAAGCCTGACAATTTTATTGAAACTCACATCGCGCAGAAACTTGTGTTGAGTAGTAAATTTATTAAAGTCAGCTTCATTGAATCGAGCAAAGAAATAAACCCTGGTTTGATTGAAAAAGAGCTTATTATCCTGCAAAAAGCTTATTACTCATATAGTGAAGATTACAAAAAAAAGAAAACAAAATTACAAAGAACTCCTTTAAGAAAGAACCTGATCACAGCAAAAGAAGTAGCACCGCTATTTACACATAAAAATAAAATTCATGATTTAAATACTACAGAAAGTTATTGGCTTCAATACATGTCAGAGAATTTTACAGAAAAACACAAGGAGTATTTGTACACATCTGATAAGGAAATTGAATATATCCAAACTGTTTACATAGATAATGTTGAATTTCCAATTTATACTGAAACAGGCTTTGAAGGTGAATTAGAAGTAAGTGGTGAATCAGGTGTTAAAGAACTTAAAAAGTGGATTATACCATCTATTAGTGGTATTGTTTTGGTGATGCTTGCGTTTTAACAAACTATCTTAATAGCTCCAATTTTTGAACACTTACTGAATTTCCTATTACTAACTTTGCAAAGTAAATCCCACTAGAAAAGCTACTTGCATTCCAATTTACCTCGTGATAACCCAAGCCAAAATTATCATTAACTAGAGTTTCCATTAGATCACCGTTAATATTGTAAATGGCAAGTAGAACATAGCCAGGAACTGTGAGTTGAAAACTAATGGTTGTCAACGGATTAAAAGGATTTGGATAACTATGAAATAAAGTAAACTCATTTGGTTCAATGGCATAATTATTGATATCTACAATTTCACAATCTGAAACATCTTGTTCTCCAATAAAATCTTCTACACAAGTTGGATACTCCGGACAGAAGTTGTTATCGTAAATCGATGATTCATAATAGGTCTCATTATCTATAGACCAAATTAAATTCGTCAAATTACAAATATCCTCAGGTATTTCATCAGCGAGTTCATTTGAATGAAGTTTAAGCACATTGAGCTCTGTTAAACTCCACAAACTCATAGGTAACATTTCCAAGTTGTTTTCATATACTGAAAGAGTTTTAAGATTGTTGAGATTTCCTATATCTTCTGGAAGACTAATCAGTTGATTTAAGTATAGAAATGCAGTTTCCAAGCTATCCAAGTTTACAAAATCTTGAGGGAGAGATTCAATTTTATTAATTTGAAGGTACAGATTCTTAAGATTACCCAAATCACCAATATTTTCTGGAAGTGATGTAAGTTGATTGGAAGACAAATCCAAATCAACTAAAAGTGTTAAATTCCCAAAATCTGTATCCAAATAAGTTAGATTATTGGAAGATAAATATAGATAAACTAAATTCTGTAAATTTCCAAAGCTTGATGGTAGTACAGCGAGTTGATTATCCGAAAGATTTAACGAATTCAGTTGATTCAAATACCCAAAACTTTCAGGAAGATATGTTAATTGGTTATAGGACAAATCCAAATTTGTGAGATTTCCCAGATTTCCAAAACCTGTAGGTAAACTATTAAGTTGATTGGAAGATAAATCAAGTATAATCAAATTATCTAAATACCCAAAACTTTCAGGTAGACTAGAAAACTGGTTTGAACATAGATGTAATTCTGTTAATTCATCAAGATTCCCAAAATTGTACGGCAAATACATCAATTGTGCAAAATTTGATTCAAGGTATTCTAATCGTCCCTCGGACCAAATTTGGTCGCCTAATTCAATTGGACTGTCTATCTCCAAGGTATTTATGTTTATTACTTCCTGTAGAATTAGGATATCCGATTCCCAATAGCAGTTTTCATTAATTTCTACAAATCCTGGATCACAATCGCCATAAAGAAAATGAACCGTTAGTAAAATATAAACAAATACAAATGATGTGAATTTCACAAATACCTCTCAGATAACTCATAAAATTTACAAGTATTATTAGATTTGGACAAAAAATTAGTTTTAACAATTAATCGGAATATTCGAATTAGAGATTTACAATTTTGGAATAGTGGCTTTTGTTAAATTATAGTTTTTTCTTCAAGAGAAGTGTATTGCCAACAACACTCACAGATGAAAATGCCATTGCAATTCCAGCAATCATTGGATTTAGTAAATAACCATTTATTGGATATAAAATCCCCATAGCTATTGGAATTCCAACCAGATTATAAACAAATGCCCAAAATAGATTTTGTTTAATTTTCTTAACGATTTGTTTACTTAACTTCATTGCATCTTTAACAAGAGTTAGATCCGATCGCATTAATACAATATCTGCAGTTTCAATAGCGACATCTGTGCCTGAACTTAAAGAGATTCCTAAATCTGCTGATGCAAGTGCAGGAGCATCATTTATTCCATCACCAACCATCGCGACGAGTTTGCCTTGGTTTTTAAGTTCAGTGATTTGGTTTGATTTTTGTTCAGGAAGAATTTCAGATAGTATATTGTTAATTCCGATTGTTTTTCCAACATGTTCTGCAGTTTTTTGATTATCTCCGGTAATCATCCACAAATCAATCATACTTTTTTGGAGATCATATATTGTCTGTTCAGCTTCAATTCTAATTTCGTCTGATAACCCAATGAGTCCAATCCACTGCTGATCTCTAACAAGATGAATTACAGTTTTACCTTGGCTAATTAATCGTTCGTCTAACTCCAAAGTATCATCAGGTAATTCGTTAGTATAATCACTAATAAATTTTAGATGACCTGCAATAATTTGGTTTTTGTTTACTTCTCCTTTGACTCCTTTACCGGATAAAGATACAAAAGAAGTAATTTGGTATTGTTGGAAATCTTCTTCTGCAGAAATATAATTTACAATAGCTTTTGCTAAGTGATGCTCTGAAGGTTGTTCAACAGAATACAGAATTGAGAGGAACTCCTTTCTGTCAATTATTGTTTTGATATCTGATATTGTAATTTCACCTTTTGTAAGCGTACCTGTTTTATCAAAAACAATAATTTCGGTTTTACTCAAATTTTGAAGAGATTCCGCTGACTTAAAATGAATCCCTTTTTGAGCGGATAACCCAATTCCCATAACAACAGCTGTTGGAGTTGCTAATCCTAATGCACAAGGACAGGCAATAATCAAAACCGAAACAAATATATTTAGAGAAAAAACAAGTGGCATTCCATACAAAAGCCAAATTACAGTGCTGAATATTGCTAATAATAGAACAACCGGAACAAAAACTCCAGCGATTTTGTCTGCGAGAGTTTGAATAGGTGCTTTTGACGATTGAGCATCTTCGACTAACTTAATTATTTGTGAAAAAACTGTTTCCCTACCGATTTTTTTGGCAACAAATACAATCATACCGGATGAGTTAATTGTTGCTCCTATAACCTTGTCATTAATCTTTTTTTCAACAGGATTTGATTCTCCGGTAATTGTTGATTCATCAACAAAAGACGATCCTTCTATCACAGTTCCATCAACTGGAATTTGTCCGCCAGGTTTTACTATAACTTGATCGCCTATTTGTATTTCGGAAACCGGAAATTCGATCCATTCATTATTTCTTTTGATCCATCCAGTTTTTGGTGCTGTTTGAAGTAATTTTGATAGAGCTTCTGTTGTTTTCCCCTTTGCTTTTGCTTCTAGAAATCTTCCTAAGGTAATGAATAATAATATCACTCCTGCACTTTCAAAATACAGTTTTTCAAATCCAGAAATTTCGAAATTTCCGATGATATTTACCGAAGAGATCAGTGAATACAAATATGCAGCGCTGGTTCCGAGAGCTACTAAACTATCCATATTGGGAAGAAACTTGAATAAGGATCCATAACCAATTATATAATAATTTCTTCCGAGAAATATTAAAACTGTTGCTAATGGGAATTGTATGATAATAGATGTAACAATTGATACTGAACCTTGAAAAATCATCTCCCACATTGCAAAACACAAAAGTGGTATTCCAAACAGAGACATTTTGACTAAAGTGTTTTTCCAAATATGAATTTCTTTCTGTCTTCTGTCAGTTGGAAGGGTATCATCCTTTTCTAAAATTAGTTGAAATCCAATTTTTTCAATAGCGGATTTTGCAGATTTAAGAATGTTATCATCTTCAAATTCTATGGTAACAATTTCCATAGTAAGGTTGGCGGATGCATCATTAATTCCGTTTATTGATTTTAGTGCTTTCTCAACATTAACCACACATCCAGCACAATGCATTCCTTCTATTCGAAAAGTCTTTTTCATGGTTTACATACGATAAGTACTGCAGTAATTTAGGAAACTACTAATCAAAAATAATTCAAAATTATTTTAACAGTAGTAGCTTTTTAGTTTTAGTAACATCACCTACTATGAGTTGAACAAAATAGATTCCACTTGGATATCCAACCGGACCCCATACCACTTCGTGATATCCAGATTCCAGTTGTTGGTTAATCAATGTTTCAACTAATTTACCTTGTAAGTTGTAAATGTGTAGAGAAGTATTGCGATGGGTCTCAACCATTGGTAATGTAAATCCAATAGTAGTTGATGGGTTAAACGGATTTGGGTAAGCAGTTAACAAATGAAAATTTGTAATGATAGATTGAAAACTATTATTCAAGTTAACATTAATAGTACTTTCAAATAATCCTGTTCTTTGAGGATTTCCTCTGTCCATATTCCAATATAATCCATTAAATCCAAGTTGTTTGATATCGATATTTGTACAATTGTGAGTGGTACCAATTACAATTTCTAAATCTCCATCATTATCAATATCCCAAACAGCTGGAGTACTTTTAAAAGCAAATTCTGATGGTATTGGAGTATTTTGGTATGCATCTCCATTTATATGGAAAGCATACAATCCACCAATGTCATTACCAGACACGACTTCAGGAATATTATCACCGTTAAAATCTGCAAAAACTGGAGAAACAGTTACTTTTCCATTTAGGTATTTTGGCCATCCAGGAATACTAAATCCATTAGTTTGAATGCCGTAAAGGTATCCATCATCAGAACCAAAAAACATAACAGAACCAATATTCTCAATATCCACAAATCCTGCAGAAGTCTGAATACTAGCACCTGTTTCAATATTAAAACGAAGTTCTCCATTGCTATTTATTGCATAAAAATTGTCGTCCATTGACCCTACAACAATTAAATTCTTGAAACCGAACTCGTCAGGTTCATTAAGTTGCAATATTGAAGGTGGAGTTTTAAATTTATCTTCAGCTACAAATGGGAAACCATCAGCAATTATTCCGTTATCATAGTAAAGAAAAACATTGCCATTATCGGTTGAGCAGACGATATCAATTTTACTGTTGTCATTAAAATCTGCTACTGCTAAACCGTACATAATTTTATCATTTACAATTATTGGAAATCCATAAACATTTGAACCATCAGGATTTATGGCGAATATTTTAGAAATTTCCTCCTCTGTTGAAAATCCTGGGAATATAATTTCAAGTTCTTCATCCTCGTCAATATTCCCAATTGAAGCAGTTGCCATCAAATACATTTCAGTTTCTAAATCCAGCTTTATCTCAGCATTATTGTTAAGTACAAAAAGATGTTTAGATTTTGAACCGATAATAACTTCTAATTCACCGTCATTATCGATATCTGCTACAGCTGGTGCTCCCCAAACTTGATTTCCAGTATCAAATGGCCAATTAGTTTCTTCAGTTCCATTTTGATCTAGACAGTGAACCAATCCTATATAATCTGTGAAGATGATTTCATTTTCTCCATCTTCGTCAATATCAATCACTATAGGAGAAGATTTTACTTGTACTGAAGTGTAAAATGGGAATCCTGTTTGGTGTAATGAGACATTAACATCAAAATTAAATTCTTTAGAATATTGTCTATTGTCAGAAAGCACAAACAAACTGAAAGAAAAATCTCCAAGTTGCACTTCTTGGGAAATTTCTATAATGAATGGTAACTCAATATTTGTAAATGTACCTCCAGAATCAATCTCTGTTACTGTAATATAGTCATTTATAATTGTAATTCCAGCCTCTTGTGATTCTAAAACTAGTTCAACATTGTTAGCACTTGGCCAAGGTGGTAAATTTCTTAAAGTAACAAAAATGTTTGCAGATTCTCCTGGATTTATGACACCATCACCATCACCTGATATTTCTTCGCTATTTGTTTCTACCAAAACTAAATTTGGTGTATTAAGTTCTTCAGGGATAATACCCATGATTGCAGCTTGACCGGATGAAAAATTGTATCCACCACCGGATAAATTATTTAAATAAAAATAACCATTTGCATATCCACCCCAACCCCAATTACAATGAAAATATTCATCTTGGTAACCATCTATATTCCAAGCGTGACCACCTCCACTATCATTATCATAACCACGATAAATTGTAGGTCGTCCTTGGTCAAGTTCAGCTTGCATCAAGTTTTTCCATTCGGAATCTGAATAATTATCTTTTTCCTCGAAATGGATATTGTCATCAAAAAGAAAGTGATCTTCCATAGCAGACATTGCACATGGATTTCCCCACCCAACATAGGCACCCGAACCATCTGCTCCGTATCCCATATCGACAGCTACACCACAATGAAACAATATTGTTTGTGTATCATCGGTTGCAGGAGCGTTTGGGATATTAGACCAATCATAGTGAGTATTTTCAAAATCAGCTGAGATGTTTCCATAATCCCAATGATAGTAATTGTGAGAACCATAACCATATTCAGGATATGACCAATAGTGCATTACTTGTGCCATAGAGACTGCAACACATCCAACTAAAGCATGACCTCCTGGTCCACTCAAATCAACTGGACATTTTGCATTCCAAGGATTTGGTTGATCAAAGCGAGCTTGAATGAGAGGATAAACTGAACGGAAATCACGAATATCAGAAGAAATATCAACAACTTCGTAATAACTCCATTGATTTCTAATTTTTTCCGTAGCCAAAATATTTTGTTGAATAGCATTTTTTATTTCTAATCTGTAATTTTCAAGCTTATGTTCCAGTTGTGTTGGAATTTTATCGTTTTGTAATTGTCCTTCAAAACTATAACCGATAATGGGTATTGCAATATCATCTGCAGAAACTATAACAAATCCTTCAGGAACCATATTAAAAATATAAAACAATTTGTACTGACCATCATTTTCAGTATGAATTCCACTAACACTGATTTCATTGTGTTCAAACTCACTACGCTCTGTAAATAGATTTATAGCAACTGCCTTCGCTTGATCTACACTTACTACTTTTGCAAATAAGGTGCTTAGTAGAAAAAGCATTACTAAAACGATTTCCAATTTTTTCATAAACTTTCCTATTTTAATAACAATAATTTTTGTGTTTGAGTAAAACTTTGTCCTAAACCATCTGAAGGATTATTTGCAACCATTTTAACAAAATACAATCCACTAGGATATTGTTCTGCGTTCCATACCACTTGGTGATAACCAGCTTCAATCTGTTTGTTTAACAGTGTTTCAATTAGCTGTCCTTTAACATTGTAAACTTGTAGAGACACATTGTGACTTGTCTCTATCATAGAAATTTTAAATCCAATTGTAGTTGTTGGATTAAATGGATTTGGATATGCTTGTGATAGCGAATATTCGTTCTTAAAAGAACTTGAAGCATTGTCCAATGTTGGCATTACCCGTACAGTGAAAGTCAATGTGTCTGCATACAAAACATAATCATCCTGGTTGGATGTTAATTCAACTGAAAACGAAATATTTCCTGTAGGAGTATCTGGTGAGAATTCAATTATAAATGGATCAATTTCGTTCAGAGCAGCATCCCCTGGAGCTATGGTTCCAAAATTTCCCTCATCGCTTAAAATAGAAACAAACTCAGATTCAGAAGTCAAAATTCCATTTGTCTGAATTGCTGTACCCCAATTTTCGTTGTTGACTAAAATTATTCGTAATTCTACAGTTTCTCCGGGATTTACATCATTATCGGATCCTGAAATTGGTTGTACATCATTCGCAACATATTCGAGTTTAGGGAAAAGCCCTACCTCAATAGCTTTCAAGATATCAACTCTTCCTGAACCTAATCTGTTTTGAAGGTAAGATTCAGAATTAATACTGTATATTCCAGGATCTGCAGTTGCTATTATCATTGTTTCAAGTTGGACATTTGTCCATTCAGGATTATAAGATTTTAGAAGTCCAACGCAACTTGCAGCAATAGGTGTTGCCATAGAGGAGCCATCCCAAGAAGTGTAGTTATTTCCAATAATTGTGCTATGAATATTCTCTCCAGGAGATGCCAAGTCAATTGTTTCGTGGTAGGTTGCCCAGTAATTCCAATTATCATTTGACCCAAGTGGAGCAACGGAAATTACATTTTCATAACTCGATGGATAATGAGCTGTATATTCTTCTCCGTAAGGCCAAGAGTCTGATCCATTTCCTCCAGCTGCAAAAATTACTGCATTGTAAGTATCATGAGCTACATTGATATTGGATTGTTCATATTGGCTAAATCCACCACCTCCCCAACTGTTATTAATTATAGCAAATGAACCATCATAGAAACCTGCTTTTGCAGCATATAAAATCCCTGAGTAGCCATCTGTTATATAAGGTTCACCGGATTGATTACCTCTTGAAACTTTTACAGACATTATACTACAGTTGAATGCTACAGATGCAATACCTGTACCATTATCTGATGTTGCAGCTAATAATCCCCCAACATGAGTCCCATGTGCCCATGTACTCCAATTTGAAACACCTTCTTTTGGTTGAGGATTATTATCTCCAATACCACTCCAACCAGATACATCCCAGCCAATTAAATCATCTACAAAAGTAGTTGGACTGTTATCCCAATCGTCGTCATCAATTCCGTTTAAATCACCTGGGTCGAGTACCCAAGATCCATTTGAATATTCGATTGTATGACCATCACCATCTGCATCTTCGTTAAGGTTTTGCCATATACTATTTCTTAAATCAGTATGATCCCAATCAACTCCAGTATCTACTGAAGCAAGCAAAACACCTTGGTCACCTGGAATATCTCCACCGTCTATATCCCAAAGATTCCAAGCATCATTTGCATTTACTTGTTGTAAGAACCACTGCTGGTTATATCTTGGATCATTCGGTGTATAAGATGTTTTCCTTATAAATTCTTTTTCAGATGAATGAACAAAATTAAAAGAAGTGATTTCTTCCTGAATTTGAGTTAAAGACTTTGTTCGGTTTTCTGATAAATACAGACGATAAATTCTGTTTAGATAAATATCACCGTCATGGTCAGAGTCGGTGGCAAAAGGAATCCATTGCTCTATGCCAGTTGCATTAATAACTTTAAAATACTCGTTTAGTTCGGTGTTATCGACAGAAAATCCGTTATCACTTTTTGAAATGGACAACTGTTCAGTGTCCGAATTCAAACAAAATAATATAACATTTTCTCTAATTGTATTTGTGTTTCCGATTGCAAATAGCATTCCTACCAAAATCATTAGTTTTATCATCAATAGTTTCTCTTTCTATTTTATCACCTTAAGTTATAGTATTCAAAAGTTGCTGAACAAAGGATAATGTGTAACTTATTGTAACAAAATAGCACAGTTTCGATAATAGTTTTAGATGTAATTTTCACTGTTGGAGGTTCCTATGAAAAAAATGAAACTAACTTGGCACGATATAGAAGACATTGGATTTGAGTTGTCCGAGAAATATCCGGACATTGATCCTCTAACAGTTAGGTTTACCGATTTACATCGAATGATACTCGAACTTGATAATTTTTCAGATGATTCAGAAAAATCAAGCGAAGGTATTTTGGAGTCCATACAAATGGTTTGGTATGATGAATGGCAGGACAATAACTAGTAATGATAGGGTCTTACAGTCTAAAAATGATGCAAAAATATAGTAGTTTCAAGCTCAATCTGAGGAATGTATGATACAGTTTTTTGAAGACCATACAATCTGCATGAAATAGGAATAATTGTAAAGTTTTACTGTAATAAAATTAGTATATACATTAGTTTGCAACAGTGGTTTTATCTTAAATTAATAAAGTA
>CAZSJY010000007.1:0-43005 GCA_964607375.1 uncultured bacterium | reverse complement strand
TTAATAGACATCTCACCATCTAATGAACTTATACTAATTGCTAATTGTGGTTGTGCCCCAGGCTCACCAACTGTTAGAGTAATTGGCACAATAACATCTGAGCTAACACTATTTTCAATAACCATCTCAGCTGTGTAAGTTACTCCAAATTCTAATTCAGCAGTATTAAAGCTAACTTCAATGTTATCTGTTTCACCACCGTTTAAACTACCTACACTTTGACTAATATCCATCCAAGAAATAGGAGGTTCAACATCAACTTCAAATGTTGTTGAACCTTCGGAACCATCTTCTAGAGTATAATTCAAAAATACAGTTCCATCATTAGAGATTATAGATAGATAATCACCATTCCATCCATCACCATAGGAATCTGTGGCATTTACTGTATAAATACCGTTATCAAGTGATGCACTTCCATTAAATGGAGCACCACCAGAAATAATTAGGTTACCAGAAGCATCAATTATTGTCCAACCTGTTTCATATTGCCAAGTACCACCATCACAAACAATTGTTACATCCGTTGATCGTGTATTTGGAGCATTATTTGGGTTAATCACATCTGGAGTTGTTGAGTTAGGTATTACTAATCCATCAGCTATTTGTTGTTTTTTGAGAATATCTGCTTCCACATCAGTTTGGTATTCATTTTCTTTTGATGCAGTTCTATCAGCTGTTTCCGTTAAATTGATGTGATATTCAATACTGCTACCACCAGTATTAGATAATGCCAATATTTCTGTGGTTGTTTCGTTTACATTTAAATAAACTTCAAATAATTGTGGATTAACTACCAAATTAGCAGGTTCCGGTACACCAACAGGTGGGAAAATAATATAATCTACCCACGCACAGTCAGAACCACTGCTTACTGAACCATCTTTATAATATTCCCATTTGAATGTATGTTCACCATAAGTAACAGAATAAGATACTTCACTCCAAGGAACTTCTCCAGCCCATTCTTCTTGTAATGAACCATCAATATAGAACTTCAAATAATCATAATTATCTTCAGATGATACTTTTCTGAAAAAACTAATTTGGCCTGAAGTGGTAACACTTAGTGTAACCTGTAATTCAGAAGTTGTATTGTCGCCAGTGTTAGTTGATTTTACACCATAACTACCTTCATAAGCTTCATCTGTAATTTCCCAATTAGTTTCCCAAGGATACATTGAGAAGTAGCCAGTTTCAAAATCTTCTAAGCATAATCCAACTGATAACTCAAAGCTACCACTTGTTGAATAGTCATTGTCTGCTGATAGTGCAACACCAAAATTAACACTTAGTCCAATTTCTGCATCTGCAGAAACAGTTACATTAAATGTTACGGTTCCAGTAGAGCCAGCACCAAGTGATGCAAGTTCATCAGAATTAGAGTTTATTGTTAAAAACTCATTTGTTGTTGATAAGATAGTTGCTATATTTTCTGCAACTGCTCCACCATCATTAATTAGAGGAACAACCAAATCTGCTGTTTCACCCGGATCAAGTCTGCCATTGCCATCATCATCGTTTGATACACCAACTATTCCAAGTGTAATAACAGGAGCAAAAGCAGTAAAGTTCATATTGTTTTCCCAATCATCTTCAGTTGATGTAATAATTACATCAAAACCAAAGTCGTAATCATTTGGTATACTATTAAGAACATCAAAGGTAAATGCACCATTCATTGTTACAATTTCGTCTATGCCAATGTTACCTACTGCTTCAAATGCATCTGATAAAACTATATAAGAATCAGCAATAGAAATTGTTACTGTAACATTTGTTGCCGGATCACTGCCTACATTTTTGAATGAAACATCTAAAGTTACAGTTTCGCCAAATTCAATTACATCATCTCCACCAGCATTAACGGTAAATCCATCAATTGTGATAAATGGACCATCAAGTGGAGCTACAAGAACTTGCTCAACATAAGGTTGAAACTGTGGTTTAGTAACTACAATATCAGCCATACCTGAATCATTAATTGGTGTAAGTGGTACAGAAACAACACCTGAACCATCAACCAAAGCTGTTCCACGAAGTTCACCATCAAATGAAATAGCAACATAAGAACCCGGTTCTGCTTGAACTTCAAAGAAATCCATACCAATTGGGAGAATGTCCATATAATTAACATCATTTACTTCACCTTGAGTTTGGTAAATCACTAGTGAAGGATCACCCAATAGATTGTATGCTTGCCAATAATATGTTGGACTTGAATGTTGAGGATAGCCTTGAATATCAACTTCTGTAACTGCAAGATTACCAATAAAAACTAAAGCATCTGCCGTAACATAATCAGTTACAAAAGGACCGTCATAAACACCCCAAGATGTCTCTTCTGGAGATGGTACATAACCACCATTATCACCAGATATTGGGAAAGCACCTACTGCCCAATAAAAATCTTCAAACCAATAGGAAGATGGAGATGAACCAATATAAGCAACAGCACCAGCATTTGCTTTTCTCATCCAAGTTTCACCAATGCACTCACCATAACCAAAATCTGCCGCTAAACAACAGTTACCTACTGCAAGAGGATATTGACCATTATTGGTAAACGAGTTTACATCAGATTGTGATAAATTTGGATCACCCCAAGATGTTTCACTGCAATGAGCGGTATAATTTATAAAACCAACACCATCATCAACTGTATCGTAACATCCACCATAACTAGTTAGATAATCATTTACTTGGCTAAAACCATTAGCAGTATTCCAATAATTCTCTGTTCCGTACTGAACTGTAGGTTGACCGACTTGTGGATTCCAATAACTATCTGAACCTGCAATTAAAGTAACTCTGTCCAAAAATGAAGGATCAGAAAATTCGTATTTTTCATAATACAGAGTTTTGTCAATTTGCACTTGCAACTGACTTATTGTTGTAGCAGAAAAACGACCATAATACATTTCCGGGAAAATGTCACCATCTACACTGCCATAGTATAAATCTGTTTTCTTACCTGAAGAAGAACCTGTTGCTGATGCCGGAATCTGCTGAACATCACCAACAAACAAAATGAACGATGGTGCAGGATCACTTGGTGTACCAGCATCGTAATGTCCATTAATCCAGTTTTGGATACTACTTACAGATGAACCAATATCATTTGTATAACCAGTAATAACTTCAAAACCTTTTTTAGTTTTCCATTCGATAAATGGTTGCAATACATTTTCAAACATCGGATCAGAAACAATCAAATATTTAACAGGATATGTAGTTAAATCTGGATGGTCTGGATAATCTCTTCCATTATTATTCAAAATTGAAGCATAAATCGCTTCAAAATACGGTGAATATGTTGATGCTTTAATGTATTCAGTTTCTGCTACATCAGTTCCATTAAACTCAACTTCAACTTCAATGTCGTTATAAACACGAATCATACCTGTTACAGGATTATATTGAACTGGAGCAACTACTAATCTAGCAAGTCGCATTCCTCTTAAAACTCCAAGTACTTCAACAGATGCTAAATCGTGACTTGAATATCTATCTTGAGAGTATATCCCTTGGTTGTATTCAAAAACTACCGTTGCCGGATCAACACTTTTAGAAAGTGATGGTTGAGTCGGCATTAATGGATTTGAAATTCCAAAGTCACTCAGCCTATATTCCGATACTGTATAGTTTACAACTTTTGCCGAGACTTCTGCACCAAACGGAACTTCAATCAATTCTTTAGAAGCTGGCAGCTTAGGTGTACCTACTTCACCAATTGAGTGTGTATTTGGCATAAATATCTCGTTGAACATTCCTCTGTCTGATTCTACTTGAAAAGTAGTAATTCCCGTATAAGTAAATGTAGTTACAAGTTTATCATAACTATTTTCCTGTATCAGGACAGAACTGTCTGTTCTTTCTAGGTCTATGTTAAAGCTCGCAGCAGACATTATTGATACTGTTAGAGCAAATATAGATACTAAAACCATTAAATACTTCTTCATCATTTTCTCCTTTTTATTTTATTTGAAATTTTACACAAAATATTCCTAGTGAATAATAACTAAACTGTTGTATCAATTCGTAACCTTTAATTGTAACAACATGTAAACGAATTGTTGTTTGAAATAAAAGGGGCAATTCAAGAATTGCCCCTACTTTTTACTTTATTAACTTTCTAACTTCTTTTTATTTCATCAACAGCACTTTTTGTGTTTTAGTATAACTGCCAACAGTCAGTTTCACAATGTAAACTCCCGATGCAAAATTGTCTGCATTCCAAACTACAGAATGATAACCAGCTTCCATTTGCGTGTTTACCAATGTTTCTACAAGCTGACCGTTTATGTTGTAAATAGCAAGTAGCAGGGAGCTTGGAGCAGGGATAGAGTAACCAATGGTAGTCGTTGGATTAAATGGATTTGGATAGTTCTGTGATAATCCAAATGCTTCAGGGATAAGTTCTGCTCTGAGAAGTATGGGGTCAATATCGTTTCCGGTATTTCCATTTACTTCAAAGGTGATGTTATCCAGTAGTTCAATCTCTTTTCCTGTATCTGATTGATAAACTTTAAATGATAGTTCTTCTCCATTATCACCATAAGTCATTAGGTTTATAGTGTAACTATCTGTTAATGGGAAGTATGTCGGAATAGCTGTTCCTCTACATTCATCATTGACAAATACAGCGAGTTGATCATCTTCTGATATCTGTATCCCATCAATCTCGACATTTGCTGTAATTGTCATATTGTGTTCAAATGAGCGATAATCAATGTCCCAATGGAAATCTACTACCTTATCATCAGTTCTAATCAAACCATCGGGTATTCCGTAAACCAACTCTGCATTTGCGTTCATACTAATCATATAACCATCTCCTGGATTTAGTGCATCCATTCCGTACCAACCAAATCCTTCGTAGTAAGTTGCAAATTCAGTTTGACTTTTTATTAGTAATGCATTCTCTCCAATACTTGCTAGAGCATTTTCAAGTGTGTTAGATGTTTGTGGTAAATATCCAATCCAGTTCCAACCACCTGCTAAAGCAATTGCTATGTTTACAAAATCAACTGCAATTCCTGTAAAACTTAATTCTGCAGATGATGACATATTTATCATATACATACTCGTTACATCAATAGCATCTAATCCATACCAACCAAAATCTTCATAATAAGTAGCAAACCCTGTTTGATTTTTAATCGTTTCTCCGCTATCACCCAAAGATGATAATACGATATCCAAACTCATATCAGCACTCTCAATATTTATAGAAAACCAATTCCAACCTGTTGAAAATATGGTATTGAATGTTATTAGTGATGACTCAACAGTTAAACTAACATTAATTGTTTGAGTGGTATTTAAAATATCATTAGATGATACAATAATTTCTGCCGAATAAAAACCATCAATTAAACCCGTTGAATTAAGTTCAACTTCTATAACATCAGTTTCCCCTGAATTACATTCTCCAGAAATTGGAGTAACCGCAAGCCAATTCTCACTTTCAGGTTCTCTATCTAAAAATGTGGTATAATTCCAATCAATGTCATAAATCAATTCCGTATTTGCTGGTCCACTATTTGAAATTGTAAATTCTCTGATTGACACTTCATTATAATCAACAGTTTCAACAATTTCTGTTGGATATATTTCAATTTCAGGAGGATACCATAAATTTGTCATTTCAGCATCGGTAAACCAAGGTATAAAATCAACCGATCCCAATATCGCATCACCATTTCTATTTTGCGAATTAATTATATTGGTTTTCTGCAATTTGTTAACACCATTTGGTAATTCAACATCAAATGGTTTTGCCGAGTGAGAAATTGAAGTATTACTAAACGATCTATTAGAAAATGATGGACCTGTTTCACTTCCCCAATAACAATAACTGGCAGCTATCGTTTGTAAAAATCCATTATTAATCCCAGCATTACCATTGCCGGTTATCGATACATAATGAACATCAATCTCAGTGTTATTTGAATTTCCTGAATAATCTGCTGTCCAAATTCCATCCTGACCACTATTACTAATTATACTTTCGGTTAAGGTTAAATTCAGATTACCGTTATTCCAACCACTATAATATCCACCTCCCCAAGGATCTTGTCCTGTTCCATACACATCAAATCCATCATAATTATTATCGTGGATATTTGATTCAGATACTATAAGATTCAAGTCGTCGTTATCTCCAGCAAGATGAGCAACAAATGCCCAATCATTGCTGTGTAATTCGATATTGTTAAGAACAATATTCACAGGTTCTGGATGTGTATAAATCCAGTTCCATGCTGTATAACTAATACCCATTTCACAATTATCTACAACATTACCATTTAAACTCACATCACCCGATTCGAAAAGCAGAATTCCAGTTGCACCCCAATCTTCGCCTTCATAAGCAACTCCTTGAACATCGTTTCCAGAAATTGATCCACTAGCACCGTAACCAACTTGAATTCCATTTCCTGCAATGTACTCAGATAGTGCATTTGTAATAATATTATTATCAATTGAAAATGTACAACCTGGTCCTATAGAAACTATTGCTCCCTTTTGAAATCCCGGTATTGAATTGGCTGAGATATTTATTGAATATTCTTGATCTACGCCGTGAGTTGAAACAATTGATGCTACTCCTTGAGCTCCTGGTGAACTTGGATTTAGAATATTGGTGATCGTATTAAATGATATATTTCCGCTTGTGTTAAAATAATGAATCCCTTGGTAGTATCCACTACCTTCATAGTTTCCATCAATTGTGAAACCAGATATATTCACATTTTCTGCATCATGAACTCCAACAACAGCCATAATATCCTTTTGAGAACCATTCCACTGTACAATTTGATAAGTCGTCATATTTTCTGGTGCTTGTATTACAGGATTGTTCATACCATTTAAAGTAAGAGATTTTGTAAGTTCTAATTGCTCCACAAAAGTACCTGCAGAGACTACAATCTCAGTTCCTTCGTCAGCAACATCAATCGCATCTTGAATAAAAGCAAAATAACTATTGGCAACATAAGCTGTTTCATCTTGATATTGAGTAAATTCAGCAAAAGCATTTTGGGGTAAATCACTCACAGAAAGTGGATTATTTTTATCATGCGAAACATAAACAAGTACTTCATTAAATGAATTTCCTGACACTGACCCTATACTCATCCATAAGTTAACTCCAAGAATTACATTTGAAATTGTATTATCAAGTACACTAACTCCGTTTGAAGCAACACCTTGTACTGCAATTGAGAGAGAGTCTTCAATTCCAAATTCTGATAAATCTGCTGGAATTAAATCATGAATGTTGTTATTAGAGATCGTCACATAAGCAGTATAAGTCCCTAGGGAAATACCCATCATATTCACATCATAAATTTCATTTCCGGATAATACGATATTATTTGGTGGGGTTGGAATGTAAGGATCGTCATCTCCCCAAGCCAAAATCCCATAGCTTGCTGGAGAGCTACCTGAAGAATTTGGTAACTTCATTCCGTGAATTACATTATCAGAAATTGTTATATTGCTTGAACCGGGCATAATATCTATTCCAGCAACAGTTGACTCATCACCAATAACCTCGAGCCCCGAAACCGCAACATCATTTGCATTTATAATTATTCCGTGGCTAAATCCAGATACATCAATAATAGTACCCTCAGATCCAGAAAGTGTTAAAGATTTTGTAATATTCAATTGTTCAAAATAAGTACCTGATGGAATATTAATAGTGGAACCTTCATCTACGGCATTTATTGCACCCTGAATCGTATTGTCTCCATTACAAATATTAAAGATATCTCCTACTGCATCGCCACCCCAGTCGCCTGCACAATCCTGAACGCAGTCATTACTTGGATTATTATCACAAATTCCACACATATCTTCTATAGCATCACCACCCCAGTTTCCTGCACAATCTTCAACACAGTCATTACTCGGATCATTATCGCATATTAGGCACATATCTTCTACGGCACCACCTTCCCAATCACCTAAACAATCCCAAGTAAAGGTTTCACCTGTTAGTAAATCTGTTACGACTTCTGCGCCACTTTGGGTAAAATACATCGCCATAGCGCTGGCATCATTAACATCACCATAATAAGTTGCTACTGTTGGAATTTCAAGAAATGCGTAATTCAATCGTGCAGTTAGTTCGGTTGATATTGCAAAATTATCAATTTCAAAAACCTCCCCTAATCCAAGAATTGCTAACGGAGTTGGTGGATCAATATAATCAATAAAAGCACCATCAGCTAAACTTGCTGATATATTAAATCCTGGATAGTCTTCAAAGTATAACCCTGTAAATCCTCTGTCTAAGGAAATCAAACCTTCAAATATCAAATTCTCAGTATTCCCTGATAGTTCTGGAAAATTCTCACTGTATGTGTAAACAGCAATATTTGCCCAACCAGAACCTATTCCATTATCCTTTGAGGTTATATCTTTGAGAGTTACATTATTGCTTGCTAACATTTGAATACCATTCTTGCTGTGTTCTTTTGAAAACACATTTTCGATTAAGACATTATCAACATTATTCAAATCAATTCCACCTGAATTACCAATATACTGACCTTGACCAATAGCTGTTAAATCAGAAATGGTTAATCCACTAATATTTCCTGTAGCATGAATATTATAATTAGCTGCATACTTAATTGTCATCGTTTGTAGAGTAATATCGTTTGCTAAAATGTGAGATCCATAAGCTGAACCAGTTGCATCGATTATTACATTATCTCTATCTATACCTCTAATAGTGATACCATCTGTTTGAACCAGTAAAGCTTCTGCATAAACACCCTCACTAATTTCTATAACATCAGCAGCAATTGATGCATCAATTGCTGCTTGAATGGTTTCATAATATGTATCTTGAGTTACATTATGAACTGGTGGAATAGATAAAATATCAAACACAAACTCTTGAACATCTACATCTTCAAGGTCAGAGGTTAGAGTACTTGTAAATGTTAATGCTCCATTGTTGGGATTGACAAATATCCCATCAAGAGTAACAAATGTTGAATTTCCTGAAGTTGTTGTATTACTATCTCCTGGATTTTCAGTATAAATACTAATTCCAATATCTGTGTTAGACAAAACAAAACCACCAACTGGCATTCCAACTTCATATCCTGGAGTATCTGATGCAGTTATTGTAGAAACTACATTTATGTCATCACCATCAAGTTGGTAAACTGTCAATCCTAATTCAAGATTTACGGCACCACCTGCAAACGACATTGTACTAAATCCAAGCACATCTCCTATATTCATCGATGCAATATCAAATGAACCACCATCTGATACTACTAATGAACTTAATATATCAGTTTCACCTGCATCTTGACCAATTGTGAAAGTTAAATCTGTTATAACATCCTCATACAAATTATCTAACTCAAATGTAATTACAGGTGTAAATTCAGGTGTTTCCAAACAATCAACCTCATCACAAACAACTTCTCCATCCCAACAAGTAATATCTGCAGAAAGACAGCTTCCATCATCTGTATCTGCTTCTGTATCAAAATTACAGGCAGTTTCATCTATACATCCATAGTCTGCAACTGCATTCACAGTAATTGTAACTGTAGCAATTTCAGAATCAATAGTGCCATCGTTGGCAATGTATGTAAATGTATCTACTCCAAACCAGTCTGCGTTTGGAGTGTAAACACCATCTGTATAAATGCCGTTTGTTGGCATATCTACAACTGCAAATGTCAACGCATCACCATCAATATCAGAACCTGCCAGAACAATATCAACTGCTGTATCTTCATCGGTTGTAACAGAAATATCATCTGCAATTGGTGCGGTGTTCGTCGGTTCATAAGGTTGCCATTGCAAATATGCATAGCCATCATTATTTGACCCATCTATCAACCAAATGTCTATAAAATCCCATCCTGCATCTGTAAATGTGCTTTGAGTTTGCATTTCTGCCGTGGTTAAACCTGTGCCACCGACGTTTGCTTCTTGCCCAGATGTTTCTGTATCCCAAAAGCAGTCATTTATTGTTCCATTATTTCCTGATGAAAAACCGCCGACATCGCCTGAATTTCCGTTAACCAAACCGGTACTGTAGGAATTATTAACATAAGTATAAGAATTATTATACCCTATAAAACCTCCTGTATAATTGTAACCATTAACACTTGATTTACTATAGCAGTTATCAATGTTTCCTCCACGTGCATATCCAATAAAACCACCTGTGTAATAGTTGCTAGAAGAAGCAGATACATCTCCGGTACAATAGCAATTATCAACATTCATTGCACCACCAGAAGGACATTGACCAATAAAACCACCCGTATATCCACCCCCTGTAGATGATACATTGCAGGTGCTATAAGAATTTTCAATTGATGCACCTCCGTCAATTAAACCTACCATACCTCCAGTAGAATAGTAATCTCCAGTTACTGTACCCGTCGTGTAACAATTAATAATCTGACCAGAGTTTGTATGATGTCCAAATAATCCACCCTGTTTTTCTTCTTTACCTACTATTTCTCCAGAAACGTAACAATTCTCAATTATTCCACCATTGTTAACAGCTGCTAATCCACCCGAAAAATTGTATGCATGAACATAAACGTTCTCCAATCCCAAATTTTTAATATTACCACCAACTCCCACTGTATGAAATAATCCTCCATGGGAAAAATTTGCAGAACCGTTATTTACATAAACATTGTCAATTATATGGTTATCGCCATCATAGACACCTGTAAAGAAGGGAGACCAATAGGCTATTGCCGTCCATCCCCAGCCATTATTGTAATATTCACCTCCACTTTCAAAATCGGCATCCGCAAAGGCAATATCTGCGGTTTGAATAAAATGTTTACTCCATTCATCAGGATTTATGGCTAAGTATCCTAAATCTGTTGTATTCGCAATTTGATACGGGTCGTCAACTGTACCTGAGCCACCGCTGTAACTTTGAGCAAAAAGTCCTGTTGTCAATGCTACCATTAGCATTGTAATCATCATTTTAGTTTTGAACATCTTTGTTCTCCTTTTTTATGTTTAAATATTTCATTTTCTTACATTTAATAAGCCAATAATTATCAATTGAAAACCAAAACCTTATTATCTAATACTAAATTTTATATCGGATTCAACATGTTCTAATTTAATATCTTCTACCGTTAAATTTTGTGATATAAATCTCCTAAATAGATTCGATGTGGGCAATAACAAAAAGTGGTAATTCTTTAATTAACTGTCATATCCCACTCTACAGTCATTTATTAACTTTTCATTGAGAGTGATAAATTCATCGTAATTCGCTTCGCTTATTTCATCAACAGTACTTTTTGTGTTTTAGTATAACTGCCCACAGTCAGTTTTACAATGTAAACTCCAGATGCAAAATTGTCTGCATTCCAAACAACTGAATGATAACCAGAATCCATTTGTGTATTAATCAATGTTTCTACAAGTTGGCCTTGAATATTGTAAACCAGTAGAGAGACAACATACTGTGTTTCTTTTTCAGGTAATGCAAAATCAATAGTTGTACTTGGGTTAAAAGGATTTGGATAGTTCTGTGATAATCCGAATGCTTCAGGTATTAGTTCAGCTCTGAGAAGTACAGGTTCAATATCATTTCCGATGATTCCATTTACTTCAAATGTTAGATGATCTAGTATTTCAATCTCTTTATTTGATTCTAGTTGATAAACTCTAAATGATAGCTCATCTCCTTCACTACCGTAAACCACTAAGTTAGTTGTGTAGTCATCTGTCATTGGGAAGTATGTCGGTATTGAAATTCCTCTACACTCGTCATTGACAAATACACCTAGTTGGTCATTTTTAGATATCTTCATTCCATCAATTTCAATACTTGCTGTAATTGTCATATTGTGTTCAAATTCGTGAGGATTAACTAACCAATGATAATTGGTAGTATTATCATCTTCTCTAGTTAATCCCTCTTCAGGAACAGTATAAATTAGTTCTGCATCTGTACTCATCTGAAGCATATACCCTTCAGTAGGGTTCAATGTACTCATACCGTACCAACCGAAACCTTCGTAGTAAGTAGCAAATTCAGTTAGATTCTTTAAAGTAATTCCATCACTACCAATACTAGATAACGCAGAATCAATTAAATTTGTAGTTTGAGGTAAATATCCTATCCAGTTCCAACCAAGTGCTAATGCTATTGGTGTGTTTACAAAATCAACGGCATGACCTTCAAAGATCAAATCCGTTTCTGTTGAGGTTTGTATCATATACATACTAGTTACATCAATCAAATCTAGACCGTACCAGCCGAAACCTTCATAGTAAGTAGCAAATTCAGTTAGATTCTTTAAAGTAATTCCATCACTACCAATACTCAGTAAAACTGAATTAGGACTCATATCATCCATTTCAACATTTATAGAAAACCAGTTCCAACCAAATGATAAACTTTTTTCAAATGTAGTAAGGACTGGATTTACTGTAATAGTAACTGTAGCTATTTCAGACCATTCTTCATTGTCTCTAGGAGCATAGATTTCTTTTGTATCCTCTTCCTTAAGATTCTGTTCGAAGTTAGATACTCTTTTTGAATCTTCTGTAGTCTTTCGAATTTGTGTAGCACACCAACCATTTGGATCAATTACTTCATCTCCACAATCACCACAATCCCAGCCCCATTCATCACATTGGAAATCCAAACCATATGCTCCATCATCGCAATAACCATCACCAAGCCAACTTAAATAAAATGAATTAAAGCACCCTCCAACACAATCTGTATAAAATCCCTGTTCTTCACAAGTTGGTTGATCTTGCACTTTATATGTAAACACATCTACACCTGAAAAATCGGAATTAGGAGAATAAACAAATGTACCATCTATATTAAATTCAAGACTTCCGTGAATAGTAGAATAATCCACTAAAACTGCGTTTAGTTCGTGATTTTCAATATCATAATCATTTTCAATTACACTTGCTGACAGTATAGTTCCTTGATTTATAGAATATACATCATCAACTGCAATTGGTGGATCATTAACCCAATTTACTGTAATTGTAACTGTTGCTGGTTCTGAATAATATTCACCATCATTCGCTACATAAGTAAAACTATCAGTTCCATTGAAGTTTTCATCCGGAACATAAATCAATTCAGCATCATCTGTAAGAGTTCCATTTGAAGGCAAACTTTCAACAATAAAAATCAACTCATCGTCTTCATTATCTGAACCGGATAGAACTATAGCTACGGAAGTATCCTCATTAGTATTAACTTCAATATCATCTGCTACAGGTGGAGTATTTGATACAAACTCTCCATCAACAATAATATCATCTAATCCCCAATATCCCCCGGAATTACCTTGATAATGAAATGCTAAATAAAACGATTGACCATCCAATTCTGATAAGTCAACAGATTCAGTATTCCAACCTGCACCGGAGGTCGTACCAACATTATGGAGTAAAGAAAATGTTCCATCGTTTGGATCACTTGAAGTTGTGGATATCCTAATTTCTCTAGTTGAATTTCCACCGGCAAAACCCTCTCCATTATCCCAAGTCAAAGTTGGATTTGTGAAGGAGGTTAAATCAATCATTGGAGTAACTAACCAATCATCTACTCCGAAATCAGTAATATCGTTTCCATGAACTACACAAAAATTACTACCATCAGCACCGGGTGAATATGAAGACCAATTACTTGTACCGGTTCCTGTATCTCCAATAAAATAAGGTGATAACAATCCAAAATCTCCTTGCTCAAATCCTTCATATAAAATTACATCTAGACCTTCTCCAATTAAGTCTAAATCATAAATTGCTCCATTATTGTAATATAGTTCTATTTTATCTGTATATTGTGTTTCTTCAGAAGGTTGAAACTTTACATCAAATGCCTCAAAACATCCTGATTGAACAATTATTGGAAGATCCCCAAGAAAAGTGAAATTTGTTCCATCATTAAAATTTACTTCACTAATTGTTAGAGTTTGACCACCAACATTCTTGAAATTGAACGTGTGAATTGCTTGGCTCTCCAATTGGGTATATCCAAAATCGTAACTTGATGGTATATTGCCAAATTCAGGTTCATTAGAAATATCAACCACCTTTATATAGTTATCCCTCTTGAAATTGGCACTTACCGATGATGAATCTGTGATAAATACAGCAAACAACTCTACAGTATATTCTCCTTCATTATAGTAAATATGAGATGGATTGGCTTCAGTACTTGTTTCTCCATCGCCAAAATCCCACTCATAATTAATCTGTCTGATGCGAGGTAATTGTTCAGGTTGCAACGCAATTGATGAAAAATTAACTTGTAATGGTGAATTTCCAAATGTTATGTCTGCATCAAAGAAAATATTCAACGCACTTTCATTCCACGGATTAGATCCCATTCCCCAATCACCGTAGTTTCCATTTCCAGCAAATTCTGAACCAGGCTGGAAATCGAAATTACCATCTTGCGGATTCATAAACATCGGATCTATATTTAGATTTTCACTACCAGGAAACACATCACCCCAAGGAAGTGCGATATTATTGTAACTCGCATTTATATTTTCACATTCAATCGGAATCATAGAAGGATCCGGATTCCAAATGATGTTATGATGGAAATTTACAGTCGCGTTTGGTGAAACAAATCCCAAATCATAACCAAATGTTGTATTATTATTTACATCCAATGTATCAGTGGAATTGTTTAGATAAATTGCTGTACTACCTAAAGTAGGTTCCACACTAGCATCAAAAGGGGGAGTAACAAAAATCAAATTATCATGAATAGAATTGGATATTGTACCAAAAAATACAAGTGCAGAATCAAAATCAGATATCATATTGTCGTGAACATAACCATCTGCTCCATTTGCGAAAGAAATTCCAGTCCCTGTGCTGAATCTATTTTCACCGGAACGAACCCTGTTGTTGGTCATCGTTCCAGATGCTCTTCCATCTGGTAGATTAGAAAGAGAAATTCCATCAGAATAACCGGTAATGTCATTATCGTCAATACTAACGCTAACATCTCCCCCAATGTTAATTCCCAAAATACCAGCACGGTTTTCACCGGAACGAACCCTGTTATTGGTCATCGTAGATGTAGCTCTTTGTCCACCAATATTCAAAATATCAACACCAACTGAATAACCTATGATGTCATTATCTGTGAAATCACACGATACATTTCCATTAATCACCATTCCATTTTCACCTATTCTATTTTCTCCGCTTCGAACTCGATTATTATTCATCGTTGTGGTTGCCCTGTTTCGTCTTGCAGCAGTTACTTTTATTCCATCCACATATCCAATAATGTCATTATTATTTAAAAAAGTAGATGTATTTCCAGAAATGTCTAAACCAATAAGTGGAGTGCTAACTCTGTTTTCTCCACTACGAACTCTATTATTATTCATTGTAGTTGTTGCTCGACTAAATCCAATAGAGTCAGAAAATGTAATACTTGCACCTATAGAAAATCCAATTAGATCATTATCATTAAATTCAATATCACCATCAACAATCAACCCAGTTCCAGAACGATCACGATTTTCTCCACTTCTGATTCTATTATTTGTAATAGTGCTTGTAGCTCGGTTAGAGCCTGTATTTGATATAACCACACCATCCCAAAAACCTATAAAAGTGTTACTTTGAATATCTGAATTTGTATCGCCATTAATTTCAATACCATAGTTACCTTGACGGTTTTCTCCACTTCTCACTCTATTGTTTGTAATTGTTGTGGTAGCTCTATTTCCCTGTCCATAATTTTTGATAGTAATACCTGGAGATGTATTAAAAATAGAGCAATTATTAATTTGATTCTCGTTGTAACCACTTTCATGGATTATAATCCCACCCCAGCTTGTAGCAGTTTCACCCTGGATTCTATAAAAAGCAGACTTTTCTGCCCAAATCGAGCCGAAAACATCAATAGTAAAATCACCTTCAAATATAACCAATACTCCTTGATCAATATATAGTGATCTTTCTCCAAGCACAGAAATATCATTGTGAATTCGATAAGGAGAACCATTTATTGACCAATATCCTTCTACACTACTTTCGTAAATGTCAGTACCCTCACCTGACTGTTCTGAGACAGATATCATATTTTGAATAATTACTGAATCTACTTCAACTCCATTACTAACTTTTAATTTTACAGAGTATACTCCTGGAATATACATCCAAAATGGGTTTTGTTCTTCACTATCAATTACCCCATCGTTTTCAAAATCCCACATCCACGAAGTTATCTCTAAATCACTATATGAATAGTCTGTAAAAAACACTTCAAGTGGAGCAACCCCTTGTGTTGGATCTGCTTCAAAAGACGCAGTTATGTAGCAAAATGCAAAATTAATAATGTTGACTAAAATGAATAACTTAAATAACTTCATGAGTTTTCCCTCCGCTTAATTCTTACCAAATCCTTCTAAAATAAAAACAATTACACGGCAGAATGTAGCTACGATTGGATTGATTTACAAGCAGTTATTTATGCGAGTGATATATGTCACATTTAATTATTTATTTGAAGTTTTGTGAGATATTGAGATTTATTTGAAATAGGCGATTAGAAAATGATACTTAACCAAATATTTTTAAAATATCAAAATCTATTATTTTTGTGATTACAGCAGATAGTGAGAGAAATGGAGCAAATGGTAAAGGCATTTCTCTTTTAAATCCTTGAATTACACTAACTATTAGCCAGGCAATCAAACCAATTATAGCTGATAAAAAGATTGATAATAAAATGCCCACCGATCCTACCCAAGCACCTAAAATCACAACCAGCAATAAATCTCCGTATCCCATCGTCTGTTTTTTGAAGATCCATTTAGTAATGAGCATTATGCTCCCAAGATATGCAAACCCAAATAACACACCATATATAGAATCCATAATCATTTTGGGATGTATTACAGTATCAATTACAATTACAACTAATCCAGATAACAATAACGAAAATGGAATAATCAAAAATTCTGCATCGATAACAGATATAGCTAACAAAATGGTTACAAACAAAGCAAATGGAGTAGCAACAGAAATTTGATAATTTAAGAAACTGAAAAACCAAATTACTCCAGTCGCAAGCTCAATCAATGGATATCGAATAGAAATCCTATCATTACAATATGCACATCTACCTTTTTGCATGATATAACTTAATAGTGGAATGTTTCTATAAAAAGTAATTTTGTTTTTACATTTCGGACAAAACGATCCGGGATTTATTATTGATAATTCGCGAGGAAGCCTATATACCAGAACATTCAGAAAACTCCCAATAACAAGTCCGAAAATAAGAGGTAAAACTAACAGACCATTAGTTGGCAAGTGCATTTCCAAATTGGAAAATTGGTAAATATGTTACAATTACAATCAATCCGATTACAGCTCCAACTAAAATAATCAATGCTGGTTCAATTATACTAGTTAATCTATCAACAATTGCGTTTACTTGTTTTGTATAAAAATCTGATGCTTTTAGAACTAAGTTGTCAATTTCACCTGTTTCTTCACCTGTTGAAACTAACTGAATCATAATTGGCGGGAATATCCCTGTATCTCTAAATGCAACAGAAATACTCGTACCATTTTCAATTTCTTTTCCGGCTTTTTTAATTGCAAGTTCAAACACTCTATTTTCTACAACCTTTTGAAGTAATTTCATAGTGTCCATAACCATAACCCCGGAGCTAAGTAAAATACCCATCGTTTTACAGAATTTACTAAGAATTCCCTGTAACACCAACTTTCCGAATATCGGTAGTTTCATTATAAATCTGTCCCTAATCAGCCTTCCTGTGTCAGTGAGAGTAACCAACCACAGTCCTGCAATTCCGAGGAATGTGAAAAATAGTATAGATAAAATGTGTTCTTGAAACCAATCGCCCATATTTACAAGAACCAATGTATATAGTGGTAACTCAGCGTTTAAACTATCATAAACAGAAGAAAACTGAGGAATAATAACAGTAAAAGTTATTACTAGCATTACAAACAAAAATCCAATGATAAATATTGGGTAGTACATAGCAGATTTTACTTTTCGTTGAGTATCTTCTATGGTTTCTAAATACCGAGCAAGTTCTTCAAGTGTTTGTGATAACTGTCCACTCACTTCACCAGCTCTAACCAAAGAAATATACAAATTAGAAAACACACCGGGATGCCTTTCGAGTGCATCGGATAACAGAAGTCCTTTTCTTATATTTTCTTCTATTTTCTTGAGATACTTTTTAAACTTCTTATTCTTTTCCTCACTTACAAGAAAATACAACGCTCTTTCAATGGTTAAGCCAGCAGAAAACATTGTTGAAAGTTGTCTTGTAAAAAATATAAGTGTTGTCAGAGGAACTTTATTCCTAAACCTAGTAATCTGGTATTGTAATCTATCTAAAAAAGGTCCAAGAAAGTCAAATGATGTATCTTTTTGAGCAAGTTTGATTATTACACAATTATCAGCTCTTAGTTCTTCCATTGCAGAATTACGATTATCTGCTTCAATTTCCCCTTCTTTTCGAATACCTTCTGGTGTGCGTATGATATAACTAAATACTGACATTAAAGACCTTCCACTGTAGAACGAAGAACTTCATAAATTGTTGTTACTCCGGATCTAATCTTCTCAATTCCAGCTTCTCGAAGTGGGGTCATTCCCATTTCAATAGCTTTTTCTTTTATAGTTTCTTCGTTAGCGTTGTCATATATCAATCGTTTAATTGGAAGAGATACTTCTAGAATTTCGTGAATGGCTGTTCTACCTTTGTAACCAGTAAATCGACAATTACTACATCCTTTTCCATGATAGAATTTGTTTTCATCTTTTGTCATTCCTATTCTATTAAGTTCAGATACAGTTGGAGAATATTCTTCTTTACATTTAGGGCAAATTACTCTTACAAGTCGTTGTGCCATCACCAAATTCAAACTTGAACCCAATAGAAACGGAGGAATACCAATATCTAGCAATCTAGTTACTGTAGAAGAAGCATCGTTTGCGTGAACCGTACTGAAAACTAAATGACCGGTTAATGAGAATTTTACTGCTATATCTGCTGTTTCACTATCCCTAATCTCGCCAATTAATAAGACATCTGGATCCTGACGAAGAATAGATCTTAGTGAATGAGCAAATGTTAAACCAATATCTTCATTAACATGGACTTGATTCGTCCCTGCAACTTGATATTCTACAGGATCTTCAACTGTAGTAATGTTTGTTCCTTCCGATTGGATTTCCATCAATGATGCATACAAAGTGGTTGATTTACCACTCCCTGTTGGCCCGGAAATCAGTACCATTCCATAAGGTTGATTAATCCACTTTCTGAATATCTTTAGTTTATCTTCAAGAAATCCAAGATTTGTTAAAGTTAGTGTTTTCTCACCTGAACCAAGCAACCGAAGTACAACTTTTTCACCATGAATTGTTGGGAGAATTGAAACACGGACATCAATCTCTCTTTCCTTCATTCGGATTTTCATTCTACCATCCTGAGGGAGACGATGTTCAGCAATATTTAATCTTGATAAGATTTTGATTCGTGCAACCATACCGTTAAGAGAAGAAATTGGTGGAGACATTATCTTTGTCAAAACCCCATCAATTCTGATACGAACAACTACATTTTCCTTGCTTGGTTCAATATGGATATCTGTTGAATCCTCTTGAATGGCTTCCATTAAAATTAAGTTCACTAATTTAACAAATGGGGCATCTTCAGCGGATACCTCTTCCTCAGATAATAATAACTCTTCTTGATTATCCTCATCACCACTGATGATACTCAAACTGGATATTATATCTTCTACTTGTCCCGATTGACGTGCTGCACCATACTTTTTTTGAATAACACGAGAAAGTGCAGACTGACCTGCTACCATTATTATCGGATTTAAACTTGTGATTTTACGGATATTGTCTAATATGGATAAATCCTCTGGGTCTTCCATCGCTACTAAAATGTTCGAATCTGTAACATTCAAAGCAATAACATTATTCTCAGTAGCAAAATCCTCAGAAATAAGCTGGACAACATCCACAGGGGCTTTCATCATCTCTTCTTCAAGAATATGCTTATGCCCCAATTGAAGAGAATAAGCTTTTACCAAGTCATTTTCTGTAATAACACCTTGCTTAATCAGAATATGACCAAGCTTTTCATTAGATAATTTCTGTTCAGATAAAGCAACTTCGAGTTGTTCATTTGAGATTATCTCTTCGTGAACTAAAATATCCCCGATTTTTTCAAATTGATGGTTAAACTTAGACATATTTCTCCATTGATTTAATCACAATCATCATCACCTGATCTAACCAAAGTAATTTCAATCTGATTACTTGTGGTTTGAATTGGATCCATCAAAGAAACAAACACCGATGATGTAAAATCATTATACTCACATAAATCACAAGATGACGGATTACCTGTTGGACAATCTTCCGGATTCTGTTCGGATAACAAAGCTCTTGGATATCGAATAGTCCAAGTTGCAGATCCTTGAGCATCTGTTAAAGTTGGGTTATCAGTTAATATTTCTGCTCCAGATGCTATTAATTGAACCGTTCCATTATCAATTTGATATTGATAGTAATCTGTTAAATTAGCCGTTACAGTAATATCTCCAGTATAAATATTTCCATTGTCAGTTTGATTTGGAAATGTGGAATAATCCCAAAAGACTGAACTAGAATTTGCTGTTAATTCTCCTGGTTGGAATGGAAGAGTAGTTGGCTCTCCATTATGATTATATCTGCTATCTAATATCAAGTATCCATCATCACCATTAAATGTTTGAGCCTTAACAACAACATCAGAAAACATAAATGCAGAACTGTACGTTGCAATAGTCCAAGCAATTCCTGGATAGGATAGCCCATCAACAGGATTTGCATTACCAGTTTTCGCTTCTCCAATAATAAATGCTGGTTGTTGAGCTTCAATCCAATATTCTGTATTATTTGGTTGATTACCTATATTGTCATCAGCTAAACTCATATAAACTAAACTATCAGCTTCTGTTGTTCCCCAATAAGCTTTATCTCCAATAACATAAGTATTGGTTTCGTTGTAAACTGAAGATATCTCAGAAATCGAAACCCATACATTTGTACAATCGCTAACTGGATTTGAATATTCATCCCAAAGAGAAATTGCTATCGGCATTTGATATGCTCCACCCCCGATTGCATTAATATCAACATAACTGAAATTGATTTCACCATATTCCGCAGCACCTGTTACGATAGTTACAATTACTTCTTGAGCAATTGCGATTGCATTTTCTAAGTTAAAATCTGTTTCATCGTCCTCAAAAAGTGATGCTTGGATATTTACTGAACCAGGTCGATTACCGGAATTAAGAGAAACACTTGCTACTCCGTTTGAACTTTCCACAACTGCAACTGTTGTAGGTGATGTTTCTAACCCATTAAGATTTATATCATTTGTAAAATTCCCATCTCCATTAGGATACATACCATCTAATGGATATGGAGGGAGTATTTCAAATCTAACCTGGTAAGACTCCCCTACAGGATTGCCATAACCATCTTTGATAATCACAGATATCTCTGTACTTTCTTGTCCACCACCACCAGTAACCATTATTTCATTTGGATAAGCTGGAATCATTTCCATTGTAACAGCATAAGATGGATTGACACTAATGTGTATTGTGTCAGTCAAACCTTGCGAGTTTCCAATTACATGAGCCAATCCAGAAGTACCGGACATATTGAAAGTAGCTGTTGCAATTCCATCTTCATCAAAGAAACTATACGGGTCTATTGAACCAAAAGGAATAAGAATACCCGAAGAATCTTTCATACTCTGGAATTGGATAACTGTATATTCTTCAGGTATATTCCCGAGAGAATCTACCATTGTTGCAGAAATATTCGCTGTAACACCATCTAAAGTTCCATTATCATCATAAGGTAAAAAATAGTGATCACTTTCAAGGGTCAATGAACTGTTAGATTGACTATTTAACTTAAACTCAACAGATACTGTGTCGGAAATTTCTGTTGTACTACGATTCAAACTAAGAGAATTGAAATTATAATCACTGTCAGGAATGGTCATAATCCTATCTAATTCTTCCTTAGTCACAAAAGCTTTTATCTCTGCTACACCTATATCTAAAGCAGTTGTATATAATGCCACTCGACATTTTCCAATTGAATCAGTTAAAACTTCGTTAGGAATTACTAGAGATCCGAAAGAAGTAAGATTATTGAAATCTACTTCAACATTTTGAACAGCTACTCCGTATGAGTCTTTTACAAATGCAGAAAAATAAGTCGTATAAGTTGAATCTAAATTGTCGTCAGAAACTAACACAACATTATCAGAATCATCAGATATCAAGGTAATATATTGAACTTTCCCCTCTACAGGGATAACAACAAATGTATCTGAAGCATTAGTTGAGTTCCCATATTCATCCTCATAAGTAGCTGTAACAACTATAGTACCGGCTTGACCATTATCTTTATATTTAACTCTCATTTTGCCATTTGCGTTTGTTTGAGAATCGATATGTTCTATTTCACCATAAGTTTGACTCGCATCAGTATTTTCATATGTAAAAGTAACAGTCTTATCTGAAATAAATTGTCCATCCTCATCCTTCAATTCAGCTGTGAGTGTGACAGTTGTTACACCATAATCTGCATAGGTTTCATCTTCACTAACATCGTGTGTTAAACTAATCGTGTATTCATATTCAGGTGAAGTTGGTGTTCGAGTATCACAAGTCCAACTTAATAAAACGATACTTAATGTTAATATAATCCCTAAACTATGAAAAATAACTTTCTTCATTTTGTTGTCCCTTTCTATTAAAATTTATTCAGTGTCAAGTTTATTTATTTGTTCATTTTCATTTTGAACATCTGACTCATAATTTTTGTGTATTAAGTTCTTTGTAATTCCAGATTCGCTACCCACAACAATAGTAGGAGTAATTTGAATAATTAAATCTGTTTTATTTTCAACTTCAATAGTATGTGTAAAAAATTTCTTCCCAAGCCAAGGTATTCTCCATAGAAGTGGAAATTTACTTTCAACAAATTTGTTATCAGCTCCTAACAAACCCGCAATAATAATCGAATGACCATCTTTTACCCTGATTGTAGTAGTAGATGTTCTTTTTTTAACCCATGGAATATTTCTGTCAGGTCCAATAAAATCAAAAATTGAACTAACTTCCGGTGTTACAGTAGTAGTTATATGTCCATCAGAATTCACAGTTGGAAGAATGTTAAGTTTGATCCCAACCTCTTCTCTTTGCACTTGAACTTGCCCACCTACACCACCACTAGATAAAATATATGGAATCATATCTACCATTGAAATGTTAGCTTCTCTCCCATTTAGAGTTACAATTTGGGATTTGGTTAGTACTTTTGCTTTGTTATTTTTTAAAAGAAAATCCAATGTGACATCAAAAGCTGTTAACTGTCTGCTAAATCCAATTCGAGCAGAAGGATCTATTCTTTGAAAGTACATCTCACTTGGAATTTGACCAGTTTGAAGTGGATCAAAATCCTGTGAAAATGTACCATCTCCATTATCTGTAATTTTTAATCCAGGAACAAGTGAACCCCAACCTAGATTTGGTGGAAGGGCATTTTCAGCAATTATTGTCGTTAGGTTTGCTAACTTTGCCCAGTCAATGCCTAATTTTTCCTCGTCTGAAACAGATACTTCAATGAGTCGAGCTTCCAACATAATTTGGATTGCAGGTACATCAATATTTTCTATAATTTCTTTTATCTCTGCAATTTTTTTTGGACTAGCGTGAATTAGGAGTTTATTTCCTGATTGATCAACTTCTATTTGTTCCGAAATATTAACTAGGAGTTCTTTAACTTCGCTAGCATTTGCATATTTAAGCGTTATCACATGTGAAGTAATTCCAACTTCTTCCCTAAGTTTTGAGTGCTTAGCTACTAAAATTGAGTTTCCTACTATTTCATAACTCAAGCCAGCTGCACGCACAACCAAGTTTATTGCTTGATCAACAGGTACATCCTCCAAATGTAATGTCAATTTTTCTTCAACATTCACACCAGGACCGGTTACGATATTGTATCCACTTTCTTCTGCAAGAATTGATAAGATGAGAGGGATGTGAGAATCCTCTGCGTGAATTGTTACTTTCTTTTCTTCTGCATTTAACGGCCTATAATTCTGAGTAGTTTTTTCAGAATCCTGCTGTGCAAATATCAAAACAGTAAGAGTAATTACAAATAGTATTTTTTTCATTTTCATTTTCATTTTTCCGTATTCTAAAATTATTGATTAGTATGATTATTTTTTGGTTGCAGAGAAAATACTTCAATTTCTCCATCTTTCAGCATTTTCACTTCATCATTCAAAATTGTTGTGATTATTCCGCCTGCGATTGAATCTCCTTCAACCACAGAGAATACATCATTCCGATAGTGTACAATTGCTTTTGGTTTTTGACCGCTAACAATTCCAGAAACCCTTAGAGTGCTATAAGTGTAGTAGGAACCTAAACTACTTTTATCAATAGGAATTACTGCTGATAAATCCGTTGGATATTTCCTGATTTTAAATTCAAACTCGTGGCGATTTTGTAGATTTTTCTCCAATGACAAAATCTGTTCTTGCAGATTATCATCAGTACCAATTATTTCCGTTTCATATGATTCTCTAAAATTTTTATGCACTGAGTACATATTATACATTTGGTAAATACCAAAATAACCAATTATGATTAGCGAAAATACTATCATTACATCCCACACAAATTTATCTCGTTTAGACATCATAATTTTATCCGCTATGTTTATTTAGTGTTAAAGTTGATATTTTCATTTCTATAATCTGCTGCATTAGCTCTTCTGGTGAATTAGCTAAAGAAATTCTCTCAATTCCGTTTTTGAATTTAAATTCATCAATCATAATAATTCTATTATGTCTTTCCAATTCTGTCATAAATTCTCCAAACTTGTCAAAAGAACATTCAATTATCAATTCATAAGGTATTTTTGTGTAGTTTCGAAAACTCTCTTTAGCCTCTGGTTCAAGATGGATAGCCTTCACTCCAAGAGTTTCCAATATATCAGTTAATTGATCCAAAAAAATAACTGATTCTTCTTTTTTTTCAGCATCAAGTGTTGAAGTAGCTAGATTATTTTCAAAAATGGTATAAACTCTATTTAAACTTTCTGATAATATTTGTGCAGTAATTAGTTTCTCATTGGCTTTTATCTGTTCATCTTCTAAATCAATTAAGATGTCAGGTTTTGGATCAAAACCTGTGGATTTAATTATTTTGAAAGATAACATTGCCAATACAAGAATACTCAGCAAATACAAACTTCTTTTCATATCGGTTTAGTCCCTCATGCTTCCATAAATTGCCTATTTGGCTTCAACTTTAAACAAAAGATATTCCTGTTCTCGGGTCGATCTTCTATCAGAACTTATAAATTGAATTTCAGGGAAATCTTGCGAAAAAGACTCATCATTTGTTAACAGATTAATAAGTTCGTTTACAACATCAAAATCTTTTCTGTCAGAATACACTCTGGATACAGCAGTAATTATTAGACGATTATTCCTGTATTCTAACTCTGTAATTGCCATATGTTCAGGTGTAATATTAGCAAGAAATTTTAACTTCTCCGCCCATAGTATTCTATCTGATTCAATATTATACAAAGTTTGAATATCTTTTTTAGATAAGTTTATACCTTCTTTTTTCAGGTCGTTTGATTGTTTTATTACATTCTCAATTCGCTTCTCTCTTAAATGAACAAGCTCAGATAAATTTTGTGAAATGAAATAATAACCATAAGAAATTCCGATCATAATTATTATTAAAAAGCCGAAGATAATCCACCTATTTCTATCTTTCTTTTGTTCAGAGAGTAACTCACGGTTAATTGTCTGATTGAGATTAATAAGAATTAAGTTTTTCATACTTTCTTCTCCAATCCTCTTAATGCTGCTCCAACTGCGATTGTGTATTGTGCAGGATTATCAAAATCTTTTGTATGTTCAATTTTCTCAAGTGGATTAAGTATTTCAACCGTCATATTCAAATATTCACTTAGCATTGCTTGAAGTCCTGGAAGATTACATGATCCACCTGTTAAAAATAATCGATTGAAGTGAGTATTTGAACTTGATTTTAAATAGTATCTAAGTGTTTTTCGTATTTCGTCTCCGAAGCTATCGAATATTGTTTTCTCGGCAATTTCTAATCCAAATGAAGTAGATGTCTCATTATCAGAATTATTAGTATTTACTGCATTTACTCCTTTTTCAAATTTCATGAATTCTGCTTCACCATAACTAATTGAATGTGTTTCCATAATTGCTTTAGTAAAATGATGTCCTGCTGTTTGTAATTCACGAGTGAATAATTTTTTGTTAGCACCCCAAGCGATCAAAGTTGAAGTATTATTCCCTAAATTCAGAATTACATCAGTACCATCTGAAGTTAACCCATATAACGCTAAATATGTATTTAGAGCAGATATTGGATCAGAATCATAAACTCCACTCCTAAAACCAGCACCTTTAATAATTTCATGATGTTGATTTAACAATTTTTTTGTTGTAGCAACAAGAAGTACATTTATTTTATCTAATTCTTTGGGATCACTTCCGATAATATGGAAATCCATAATAGCTTCTGAGCCATCTAATGGAATGTGTTTCTTTGCTTCAAATTCAAGAGAAGAAATCAATTCTTGTTTCGACATTTCCAAAGTCGTAATTTGCTTTATACTAACAAAATTACCCGAGATTGATGATACAACATTTTTAATCCGTTTTGGATTAATTTTCATTTCTTTACATAAATCGAGAATTGAAGCAATCCAATGTGATTTATCAATTACTTCAGGATCAAAAACATCCATTTCATCCATAACCCTACGATTTCCAGCATTTGTTAGAGTATAGCCAGTTGCATTCTTTTCCAGTTGCACAATTTTAACACTATAATACCCAAAATCAATTCCTAAAGCTGACATATTTTATTTTGATTCTCCATAATCTGATAGTTTTAGAGATACTTCATCTGTGCCTTCATATTCTATAGAAGGGAAACTCGGTGGAGGAGCACAAGATAAGTTCTTGTCATAATGATAATCTTTATCCATTCCAATACCCGGGAAAATATCATAAGGTCCAGGTAAGTTTCTCTCCATAAATCCACGATACTTTTGCACAACTCCACCCCACAATCTTACTGTTCCCCGAATATCACTTTGACCTGTATTACCACCAAAAATTGAAGGTCCTCGTCCATCACCATGAGGAGGATCGTAATAACTAGATGTATTTTGCCAATATTGAATTACAAATGATTCATTAAAAGCACAGATGTCAGCGTGGATTACAATATCTTGGTTGCTACCATAACTATTTCTTGCTCCATTTTCCCAATTATTAGCAATAATTACATTAGCTCCAGAAACCAATCCCATAATATTATCACTCCCACCTTCACACCTTTCTCGAGGTTGAGGAACGGTATTTCCAATCGCATCTGCATTTTTTAAATCACCAGTTAACCAAATATTACACCAAATTGTATCAATTGGTGGAGCACCATAGAATCCACCAGGCCAACCATGCCTGCGATAAGTCATGTATTCATCACTAACAACTGTATATCTACCTTTAAATGTTCCGTGGACTCTAACCTGACCCCCTTTAACATAAATTACAACGGGTCGATTTGTCCATTTAGTTTCATCAAGAAGTAAGGCACCTGGGTCCGGTGATCCTGTGTTTCTGTTAATTGGTTCAAAATCACAATGAGAGAAACCATGTGGACCACAAATTGTAGGTTCTAAATACTGATCGTTTCCGTTTCCATCTACCCATTTAGCATGATAAGCTTGAAGAGAATCATTGTATGACGGGCATTCTCTTAAATCATTACCATTCAATGTGCAAGCTTCAAGGTCTCTTGGTCTTGGCAAAGGATTAACCCCAGAATCATAGTTCCATTTTAAATGTGGAGGTTTTAGATACCACCACTGTTTTACACGAAATTCACCAGTATCCAAGAACTCAATATCGGTCATTATCAGAGTATCTCTAGATGCTGCCCCAGAACCATACTTCAACATAGAAGTAGCATCAATAGTATAATCTGAAGCATTAATAAGTTCTCTATATCCCACAGGAGGTAATTTCACAGGGGGTCTGCTGAGGGTGTCGGGATCCCCTTGGAATACACTATTAAAATTGTGACCATTAAGGTTAATTGTTTGACCATAAGTTATGTACACTGTACTGTTAAACACCGGAGGTGGATAATAAGTACTTAGAACCATAGTTCCATTTGATTGAATATTACCACCACCCAGGTCATCTCCTGCACCAAATGTTACTTCTCTTCTTGATGTGCCAGCATCAGAAAATACATATGGAGCACCACCAGCTTTCTCATCGTCTGTTAGGTACATATATTCAGCTAATGTTTCCCTAGAAAAAGTCATTTCAACACTTCGTGAAATCTCTATTTCTTTACCATACGATGTTCGTATTGTCGCTACTCCTTCTACAGAACCATATCGCATATCCTCCCAAGTAAGAGAATCTCGTCTAATCCCAAGTTCTACTGATCTATAAAATCCCATGTTTTTGATATTTTCACCATCATACTTGACCAAATTAGAATCAGCATCTTCGAAAAGATCTACTTTAACAAGATTGCCGTACACTTTTTCTGCTAATCCTGTTTCGGCGTTGTACAGTGCTTTAGTTTCAGCAATTCTGTAGTTTAACTTATATCTTTTGTGGCTAACCCATTTAAAATAAGCAAAAACTAATCCAATGCCAATAATGGTAAAAATAATAGTTATTGGTAAAATATTACCCTTTAGTTTTTTTGACATAATCATAATTGATTTATTATGTAAAACCGAGGTGTGAATACATCTTTTTTAAACTTGTAAATGCGACCATCTTCATTATTAAGAATTGAAACTTCTATTTCAAAAATTGATTGAATTAACTCTAAAAAACCAGATGAGTGATTTCCACCACCTGGTGAAACATGATCACACCAAAAATCTAACAAAACAAACGGACTTTCTTTTTGTTCTTCAAATGTAAATCTTATGATAGGTTCATCGTCAATCAGAACACCTTCTCTATCATTAGCTGAAATGATAGTATTAGAATTATTATTCTTGAGAGTTATTCGTCTAAATTTGTTTTCAGTTGAGAGCGTAATGTCATTTGTATATTTCAATTGATAAGCAATTTCGTCTAACACTTCGTTACCATAATGAATAATTCTCTCTCTGGTATACTCCTGTTCAAAATCACGAGACACTTCAGAGAACACATATCCCATTCCCACCATAACTGTAGAAGATATAGCAATTACAATTAGTCCTTCAACTAATGTCATACCCTTAAACCGTTTGCAAAATAATTTCATCTTACATTATACTCAATTTGCTTAACAAAGAACTCCATTGCTCTGTCAACTGAGCCACCAAATGATTTATCTACCCAAGATATTTTTGTGGATAACACATAATGTTTTGCAGAAGTATTACCATGATGTCCGGCGGTTATACTATTTCTTGATAATTGTCCAAGTACTTGGTCATTATCATGTTCGAACAAAACCACTTTTTCAGTTGTATTTGCACTATTAGCTATCCCAATCTGATTAGCAGCAATTCTCGCTTTCCAGTATTCTGTGTAATTACTTAACGCTTCGTATGCTTTTTCCTCAAGTCGAATGGATGTTAATTGAGCTTTTGCACGAGTAACACCAGTCATAATCGCAATAGATGCAGAAGCAATAATGATTACACTTACAAGAATTTCAACAAGCGTAAAACCTTGTTTGATTGGAGAATTTTTAATCAAAATACACCTTTTTCAAAATTCTCTGGATTTTCTGCAATTTGTATAACTTCCATTCGATCTACTTTTCCCTGCAATAGTAAACGATGTAAATCTTGGTCAAGTGTTTGCATTCCTTCAGTACCACCTGCTTGAAGTAGTGAAGGTAGTTGATAAATTTTATCTTCTCTAATCAAATTTCGAACAGCAGAATTTGCTACCAAAACCTCGCAAGCTGGAATCCTTCCTTTTCCATCTTTCGTTGGAAGTAGTCTTTGTGCAATTATGGCTTCAAGACTTTCAGATAACATAGAACGAATCTGTCCCTTTTGAGATGCCGGAAAAACATCTATTATCCTGTCGATTGTTTTACCTGCACTGTTAGTATGTAGGGTAGACATAACTAAATGACCAGTTTCTGCAGCAGTTAATGCTAATTGAATAGTTTCCAAATCTCGCATTTCACCAACGAGAATAACATCTGGATCTTCTCTAAGTGCTGATCTTAATGCATTTGCAAAGCTGTGAGTTGATGCACCTAATTCTCTCTGATTGATTAAACAATTATTTGTAGTGTGGTAATATTCAACAGGATCTTCAATTGTAATAATGTGGCAACTACGATGTTCGTTGATATAATCTATCATTGCAGCAAGAGTGGTTGATTTACCACTTCCAGTAGGTCCTGTTAATAAAATCAATCCCATATCCATCATAGCCAATTGATTGATAATCGGTGGAAGGCAAAGTTCTTCAGAAGTTTTAACTTCAGAAGGAATAGTACGAAATACTGCTGCTAAGCCATTAATCTGATTGAAATAATTTACCCTGAACCTACCATGACCTTCTAAGGCTACTGAAAAATCAATCTCTAATTTCTTTTCAAAGTTTTCTCGTTGTACAGGATTGGTTACTTCACCCAAAATATGACGCAAAATTTCGTCATTCATTACTTCCATTCTGAGTTTTTTCATTTCACCATTAATCCGAATCATCGGAATACTACCAGTACTCAGATGAAGATCAGAGGCTCCACTATCGAGAGAATATTTCAGTAATTCATCAACAGAAATCATATTATTTTTCTTTCTGACCGTATCCTTTATATTTTCCTCTTTCTAGGAAATATGTTAAGATTTTCCCCTCTCCTGCTTGCATATCTGGAAGACTCGTTGCAGTAATTGTGCCTATAAGTCCTTCACGAGGATCTTCGGAAAGTGCCAATGTGAAATCCCATTTTGTCAGAATAGATCTTTTTAATCCCAGCAAACCTTCTTCAGTAAGAACTTCTACATCTGACGCAATTTTATGGCTTTCCTGATAGTAAATTTCAGAAGCTTCTAAAATAGCTTGTATTGTTACTTTTGCATCGGATGAATAACCTCTCTCAACATATTTAAGATATGTAGGAATAGTAATTGCTGCGAGTGTACCTAGGATAACAACTACTATCAGAACTTCCACCAAAGTAAAACCTGATTCCATTCTCTCTTTGATCTTTGTTAACATCTGGATTTTCTCCTTCTTTTCAATATTACTCTTTAAGTTATCACACAAGTTTAAGAAGCATTCACTATATCCATAAAGAAGAAATTTGTAATAAAATGTTACAATAAATACTCGATTTAGTAAAAGTAAAATGTTTGTAACTAACAAATGGTAATATTCTCGTCAGGATTCAGTAATTATTCATAACAGAAATCTAAAACTATAGATTAAAATTATTATCTTTTTCTTGATTCAATTCCGTTTGGTAAATTTAGTAGTATTTTTTATTGGGAATATTACCGTTTCATTCACAAGAAAGGAAAGTCATGAAAAAAACTAAAACAATAGAATATCTTTTAGGAATAATTACCGGTATGTCAATTATGCTAGCAATATGGGCATGTACAACAAACCCCCTCAATGCCAGCGGAACAGGAACTGTACAAGAAGTGAAAGTTGTAAATTATTCTTGGGAACCTGTAAATGTGAAGATTGTCGATTAATTCTCTGTTAGATGCTACATTAGTCGATGTAAAATTACTACCGAATTAAATACAAAACTCTACAATGGATACATTCAAAATCGGATATTACCAATTTAATCCAGTTTTCGGTCAAATTCAGGCAAATCTTGATACAGTACTTTCTGCGTTAGAAAATGTGGATGCAGATTTAATTGTTTTACCTGAACTACCTTTCACCGGTTATTATTTTAGAGATAGAAATGAGTTAGAAGAATTATCAGAATCTCCAGAATATTCCACAGTTGTAAACGAGTTGGTTTCCTTGTGCAAAAAACAAAGCATTCACCTTGTAACGGGATTTGCAGAAAGATATGAAGATAAGTGTTTCAATAGCTCACTATTAATTGGAAAAGATGGAATCATCCAAACATACAGAAAACTACATTTATTCAATGAAGAGAAAAATTGGTTTGATTCAGGTGATTTACCTCTACAAGTTACAAATATCAACGGAATGAAAGTTGGAATGATGATTTGCTTTGATTACATCTTCCCAGAAGTTGCTCGAACATTATCACTTCAAAGTGTAGATGTCATCTGTCATCCTTCAAATTTAGTTTTGGACTATTGTCAAAAAGCAATGGTAACACGCTGCTTGGAAAATAATGTTTTTTCTATAACTACTAATCGTTATGGAAAAGAAATTCGTCCACATGGTTCGGTAACTTTTACCGGTAAAAGCCAAATTACAGCTCCAAAAGGAAAAATAATTCATCAAGCTAAACCACTACAGACAGAACTAAAAATCGTAGAAATTGATATTCGCGAAGCTCGCGACAAAATGATTACTCCTACCAATCACGCTATAGATGACAGACGAATTGAATATTACAACAACTAACTAAAGGAATGGTATGAAATCGAAATTATATCAGTGGGCAATCGGATTAGCAATAATCACAGTTTTTTACAATCTATTAGAGGGATTGATTTCTCTCTATTTTGGAATGGATGATGAAACTCTATCATTATTTGGGTTCGGATTGGACTCATTTGTGGAGGTCATTTCAGGTATTGGGATTTGGCATATGGTAGTTAGAATGAAATCAAATGAAGAAGAGCAAAAAGATACTTTTGAACGAACTGCTCTCAGAATAACAGGTTCTGCTTTTTATTTGTTGACCGCTGGTTTGGTCTTTTCTTCAGTTTGGAATTTGATAATAAACCATCATCCAGAAACAACCATTTGGGGTATCATTATATCTAGCATTTCTATTTTTACAATGTGGTTGCTAATCCACTATAAAATAATGGTTGGCAAACAACTAAATTCTCAAGCAATAATTGCAGATGCTAATTGTACTAAAACTTGTATGATGTTATCTATTACTCTTCTTATTGCAAGTACCGGTTATGAATTAACTGGATTCGGCGGAATTGACGCACTCGGTTCACTAGTTATTGCAGGATTTGCTTTTAAGGAAGGTAAAGAATCTTTCGATAAATCAAACGATTTATCCTGCTCATCCTGTGCCTGTGATTGAGTAAATAACATAAAATTTGACATTTACCATTTTCTTTTGTATAATAAGGGGTCAGCTGAAACCTTACAATAACAAATCCCAGAGATTTTAATGGTTAATTTCTCCGGGATTTAGAAAGGAAGTTATTATGAATAAAAAAGTAAAACTCAAAGATGGTACAGATATCGTCATCCGTCCTTTAACCAAGGATGATTTAGATTTGTCATTTGCCTTTTTCCAAACACTTTCATTTGAAGATAGGAATTATTTAAGATCAGATATAACCAAAAAGCATGTCATTGAACGACGAATAAAATCGATGGATAATGGAAATATTTACAGATTAGTTGCATTAATAAATAACGAAATTATTGCAGATGGTTCTCTAGAATTTGAGGAAAACGGATGGAAAGAACATGTTGGAGAACTTCGACTAATCGTCTCCCCTTTACATCAGCGAAAAGGCCTTGGAATGCTAATGGCTCATGAGTTATATATCAAAGCCGTTTATGAAAAAGTTGGTGAAATAATCGTAAAAATAATGAAACCACAGAGTTCTGCACTTCACATTTTCCAAAGAATGGGATTCCGTGAACACGCAACTTTACCTGATTATGTTAAGGATGTGGATGGTAATAAACATGACTTGATTGTTATGCGATGTGATTTACAAAAATTATTTAATGAACTAGAAAATTACTTCGAAGTTTCAGATTGGCAACGAGCAAGATAGAAAACAACGAAGAATATGCTTGAAAAAATAATCCAGCGAAACCGAAGTTACCGTCGTTTTCATCAAGATTACAAAATCGAACGAGATACTTTGAAAGGATTTGTTAATTTGGCAAGATTGTCCGCATCAGCTAAAAACTTGCAACCGCTGAAGTATTTTCTCTCAAGTGATTCTGAGCAAAACGACCTCATTTTTCCAAATCTTGCTTGGGCTGGATTTCTAAAAGATTGGGGTGGTCCAAAAATCGGCGAACAACCATCAGCATACATCATCATTCTTTCTGATAAACAAATCCAAAGTAATTGGGTGAATTGTGATTTGGGCATTTCTGCACAAAGTATTTTACTCGGAGCAAATGAAATGGGATTGGGTGGATGTATTATTGCGGCAATCAATAAAAAAGAACTTAGAAAATCTCTCAATATTCCGAATGACTATGAAATTGAGTTGGTTATTGCTCTCGGAAAACCAAAAGAAATAGTTGTGATTGATGAAATCGAAAAAAACGAAAGTACAAAATATTGGCGTGAAGATGATAGTACGCATCATGTTCCTAAGCGTAAATTAGATGATATAATTTTGGAACTAAAATGAATAAGTTAATTCTACTATCAAACGATGATGGAATTTGGGCTGATGGATTAAAAGCACTTTATGAAGGAATTAAAGATTTAGGTGATGTTTGGATAGTGGCACCGGATACCGAACGAAGCGCCGCGGGACATGCAATTACACTTTCCACTCCAATTCGAGTGAAAGAAATTGATTATCATAATACTGGAGTTACTGGATATGCTTGTTCGGGGACTCCTGCAGATTGTGTGAAATTAGCTGTGGATGCAATTCTACCGAGAAAACCAGATATTGTAATTTCGGGAATTAATCACGGTGCAAATCTTGGAGTAAATGTTCTATACTCCGGAACAGTATCAGCTGCTACTGAAGGGATGATATTGGATGTTCCATCAATAGCAATTTCATTAACAACACTTGAAAAAGCTGACTATTCATATGCAAAAATAATATCATCTAAAATTACAAGAAATGTTTTGAAAAAAGGATTACCCAATGAAACTCTGTTGAATGTCAATGTCCCAGCTATTCCTGAAAATGAAATTGCCGGAATCAAAATTACTAAACACGGTCGTTCAACTTATAAAGAATATTTTGACAAACGAATCGATCCAAGAAATCAAGTTTATTACTGGCTAAGTGGCACAAAAGCTAATATTCAAGAGAATGGTGATACGGATGGAGAAGCTATCAAACAGAATTTTGTTTCGGTGACTCCAATCCATTACAATCTTACCGATGAAGAGAATTTTGGGGTAATCAGTAAATGGAGTTTGTTCGATTAAGTGAAAATGGAGTCCATCGTCATTTCTAATCATTTGATAATTCCTTTATCTGAAATCAAGTTTACAGCATCTAGAAGCAGTAAACCCGGTGGACAAAATGTAAATAAGGTCTCAACTCGAATTACACTGAATTTTAATGTCCAAATTTCTACTTCCATAGATGATGAACAAAAATCCAAAATTATTGCGAAACTTCACACTCGTATTAATAAAGATGGAATCTTAAAAGTTAGTTCTCAAAAACACAGAACTCAATTAGCAAACAAAAATGCTACTATAGAGAGATTTACTAAACTTTTACAAAATTCTCTCGTAAAAACTCAAGAAAGAAAATCCACCAAAGTTCCAAAATCTGAAAAGAAGAAAAGATTGGAAGATAAAAAACACAGAAGTCGTTTAAAACAAAGTAGATCAAAGAACATATCCATAGACGAGTAGCAAAAAAATATATCACAGAATTTTCTCCAATATTGCGTAAAATATCCACCTGATTTAATGTAACTAAAGAACAAAGTAAACTATATGACAACGGAAAATAAATTCCCCAACATTCAATGGGGTACGATTGATAAAGCTGGAAACATCCAGCAAAATGACTGCACCTTTTTTAATGGTCGCGTGGTCGGACAGATAACTGAAAAAAATATTGATGAAGTCATCAATGAGCTGACTTCTCATTTTGAGACACTTCAAAATAAATTTTCAGATTTGGAGAAGTCAGCGAAATCTTCAAATACAAAGACTGATTTTTTGATCCAAATTGATGGAATGCTCGAGTATCTCCCACAAGTGGATGCGTTGGGAGATTTTGAAACTTTGATGATTAATCTCAATAATTTGAAATCGGATATCATCGGTGATCCAAAAGAAAATTTGCAACAAAAGGAAGATATCTGTACTGAAATAGAAAAAATAATTTCAGTTGAAAACTGGATGAAAGATATTCAAAAAATCCGAGAATTTCAGAAGAAATGGGAATCAATCGGACCGATTCCAAAAACCAAAAACAAATCTCTTCAACAGAAATTTCAAACTTCAGTAAGGGATTTTTACCATCACTATCGCAAACAACTTGGTGATGAAGAACAAAAACACATTGAAGAGAAAGAGAATATTTGCAAGAAAGCTGAAAAATTAAGCACTTCTCGTTCTTGGCAATCCACTGATGATGAACTTCAAAAACTCCAAAAAGAATGGCACAAAATCGGAAACATCTCACACGAAATGGAAGAAGAATTGTGGAGCAAATTTCAAGGATTGGTTGACAAATTTTATACTCGTCGTCATACTTATTACGACAAATTAGATCAACGAAAACGAGAAAACCTAATGCTGAAAGAGAAATTTTGTAGTTTGGCTGAAGAAATTCTTGCTTCAATTGATTGGAATCACGCAGAGTACGAATTCAATAAACTTGAGAACGATTGGAAAATAGTTGGTCCTGTTCCAAAGGAGAACACAAAAGAAATCCGAGATAGATTTCAGAAATCGATTAAAGCATTTCACAAACTTCGGGATGACCATAAAGAGGAAATTACTCTACTTCAGCAAGATAACTTAACCAAAAAAGAACAACTATGCGTTCAAGCTGAAGAATGGAGTAAATCTGACGATTGGAAAGTTGCATCTCAGAAAATTGATGAGTTTTTTAAAGAATGGAAAACTATTGGTTTTGTTCCAAAAGATAAAGAAGAAGAGGTTTGGCATCGTTTCCGCGGTGCTTTAAATGAGTTTTATAAACGACGAAAGCAGAATTTTAAGGAAATCAAGAAACAACAACAAATAAATTACGAGAGAAAAGAACAACTCTGTATCAAAGCTGAAGAATTAAGTAAATCAGAAGATTTTGCTTCTACAACAAATAAGGTGATTAAGCTCCAAAAGGAGTGGAAAACTATCGGTTTTGTGCCACAAGAGAAATCTGATGTAATCTGGAATCGATTTCAAAATGCAACCCAGTCATTTTTCAAACGAAGAAATGAAAATCTAGAAATAGAATTCCAAGATAATCTCAAGAAAAAAACACAACTATGCGAATCTGCAGAATCTCTTTCAGAATCTACCGAATGGAAAGAAACTGGAGACAAGATTAAGGAACTCCAAAAGGAATGGAAACAAACTGGTCCTGTTCCAAAAGAAAACGAAGATGAAATCTGGAAGCGATTTCAAGATGCAACTAATGTATTTTTTGAAAATCGCAATAAATTCTATCAAGAGCAGGACAAAGATTGGCAAAAACATATTGAAGCTTTAGAACAGGTTTGTATCAAAGCAGAGAAAATTGCTTCATCTGAAGATTGGGAAAAAACCAGTAAGGAACTTGAGACTTTCGAGGGTGAATTTGATGAAGTTGGGTTTGTGCCCGATGAAATGAAAGAATCTCTAAAAAATAGATTTGATCGCACAAAAGAACGATTTACAAAACGATGGAACCTATATAAAAAGGAACAAAGTGAAGGATTCTATAAAAATCTCGAGAAAAAAATAAAACTCTGTGAAGAGATTGAAAATCTAGAATTTGATGGTGATGCTCTCAAGCAATCCATAAAAAGAACCAAAGAAATTCAAGAAGAGTGGAAAACTATCGGTTTTGTACCTTGGAAACAAAAAGATAAAATTTGGAAACGATTCCGTGGAGCGTGTGATAGAATTTTCCGTGTATCTCGTGCTGAACAAGAAACACAGTATTTGGATTGGCAAAAACGACTCCACAATGTTTTAGCACAAAAAAAAGAACAACACGAGAAACTGAAAAAATCAATCGAATACGATGAAAGAAATCAATCGAGATTTGAAAAATCTGTGAAAAATGTTGACGCTGATTGGAAAGCTGATTTACTTAAACTCACTCAAAAAGACAGAAGCACCGAATTTGACTCCAAATTAGAATCAAAGAAAAAACGACTTTCAAAATTAGAACACGATATTAAAGATATTGAGAAGAAGTTAAGGTAGCAATGGAAGTGTGAAGAGGGAAATTGAGATGGGGAATTTCTAATTGTCCTAATTTTAAAACCAAAAGTAGTGGGGTAATTTTGGAGTAATGTAGATATGTAATTTCTAAATAATATCCAAACTCCAACATCCAATTTCCAAAAACTGCGTTTTATTTCTTCTCTTTTTGTTCTTTACGCTTTATATCAAAATTGTCAAAATACACCCAAAACAATCATAATTCATAATTCATAAATCAGCAATTGCTACTGGCTTTCCCTATTATCTCAAAACAATAACTTTTTCCTAAAGTGATTTTCTGTATAAAATATTTTGCTATAATGAAGCTAACTGTTAATCCAATTATACCTGATAGGAACATTGCAATTTCTTGAGGAATGTAAATTTGAGGTTTTATCCAAAAAGCACAAAATAGACCACATAAAAACCCCACTAATGGAATACCATATTGAATCAGCGATAATTTCAAAAATAGATTTTCAACCTCCGAAACAATAACCTTATCACCAATCTTTGCATTTATTGAATTTAAAGCAGGGATATTGTGTTTGTCATTTTCTCCGGGTTTGCAGATGATTTTAGCAGCACAATGTTCACAAGAATCCTCAGTTAATAACTCAACATTAGCAATCTCGCCATTAATTTCGCGGATAATCCCGATATTTGAAACTTCTGAGCTCATTTATGCAGAAAGTCGTTCAGTTTGTTGCGGACTATGCTCAATAATAACTAAACCCTTTGTTGAACATTTTTCTGTAGGTAATTCTGGATGTTTGCCAAATACACTATAGTCGATTTTCGCTAAATGATTGTCCATAAACATTGCTCCTTCATCAACCGCTCTAACACAAATTTGGCAACCAATACAGGCTTTTGTGCAGACGGTCCGTGCAACTTTAGGAGCATCGTGATTTTTACAAAGAACAAACAACTTGTTTGAAATAGGATGAATTTCGATAATATCACGAGGACATACATCGGCACACTTACCACACCCAGTGCATTTATCTTTGTTGACTTCAGGTAAACCGTTTTCTGTCATAACTATTGCATTAAATGGACACGATTCTACACATTCACCAAATCCCAAACAACCGTAATTGCAGAGTTTTTCTCCACCACCTGATAACATTGTTGCAGTGCACGATTGAATTCCTTGATACACAGCTTTTTTTGCAGTTTCTTCATTTCCACCTCTACATAAAACTCGAGCAATTTTCTTTTCACCTGATATTGCTTCAATCCCCATTATAGTAGCAATTTCGGATACTGCATCTTCAGTACTCACGGGGCATCCGTCAATCCCGATTGTAGCATTTGCTACATTTTCAGCAAAACTATTGCATCCTGGGAGTCCACATCCACCGCAGTTTGCACCAGGGAGTTCGACCGATATGCGTGCAATACGAGGGTCTTCTTTCACATAGAGTTTCTTGTTCGCAATTGATAGTCCAACCGAGAATATTATTCCCAATCCACCCATACTTGCCATTGATATTAAAATTGAAATGAAATCCATATAATCCTTTGTATTTAAAATTTAAGATAGAAAATTGAAGATTACTTATTGCCCCTTACTTAAAGTTTTTCGAGTTGAATAAAATATTGCCTTTAATTCTTTAGCTTCATTTAGGAGGAATTTTACATTTTCTTGCTTAACTAATTCATTACTGTCCATTGGTTAGTCCTAATTTTAATTCTTCAAGATTTATTTAAATTAATCCTGCAAAACCCATAAATGCCAGTGCCAAACATCCTGCGACAATCATTGTAATACCAGCCCCCTTAAAGTACCTCGGGACTTTTGCAATTTCGAGTTCTTCACGAATTCCAGCCATTATCACCAAGGCTAAAGTAAATCCCGCACCTGCACCAACTGCGTAAATAATCCCTTCAATAAATGAATATTCCTTCGCTACAGCAAATAGTGCAAGTCCCATAATCGCACAATTTGTAGTAATTAGAGGTAGATAAATTCCAAGTGAATTGTACAACGGTTTACTCATTTTTTTAATGAACATCTCCACCAATTGAACCAACGATGCAATCACCAAAATAAATGATACAGTTTGTAAAATACTCAATCCAAACGGCATCAAAATGAAATTGTTGATGATGAAAGTTACAGCCGCTGTTATGGTCATCACAAAAGTTACAGCAATTCCCATGCTGATTGCAGAATCCACTTTTTTTGAAACTCCGACAAACGGACAAATACCCAAAAACTGTGATAAAACAAAATTGTTAACAATTGCCGCAGAGATAAATAATGTTAATAGGCTCATCCGTTTAATCTCCTTTCATTAATCCAATTTGAAAGTCCAATAAAAATACCCAATGTTAAAAATGCACCGGGTGGTAAAATCATCACTAACCAAGTATTAAAGGATTCCGGTAAAATTGAGATAGCGAAAATACTACCTTCTCCGAGCAATTCGCGAACCATTCCCAGTAAAGTTAAAACCCAAGTAAATCCGATTCCCATTCCGATACCGTCAAGGATTGACCTGCCAACATTATTTTTGGATGAAAAAGCTTCTTGCCGACCAAGAATTAGGCAGTTTACCACAATAAGCGGAATGAACGCCCCAAGCGATTTGCTGATGTCTGGAGTATATGCGGCGAGAAATTTATCCACCACAGTAACAAATGTTGCGATAACCACAATGTAACTTGCAATTCTGACTTGTGACGGGATGATTTTCCGAATTACTGAAATCAAAATGCTCGAACACAGTAAAACAAAAGTTGTTGCCAAACCCATCGCCAATCCGTTTACAGCAGAATTGGTAACAGCCAGCGTCGGGCAAAGTCCCAACAATTGAATCAGCACAGGATTTTCGTTCCATAAACCTTTAACGACTTCATAAGTCAGAGAGTTTGATTTTTTTGCCATCATTAACCTTCGACTTTCTGTTTGTAAAGTTCTTGAATTATTTTTGTTTGGGAACAGATTATTGATACAACTGCTTTGGATGATATTGTCGCTCCTGAAATCGCCTTAATTCCTGTTTTCTGATTTTCCGGTTCGCGATTTTTAATAACGGAAATCGTTGGATTGTTTCCCATCAATATCCCGGGGAATTGATTTTTGAAATCCGCGTCTTCAATTTTATTTCCTAAACCTGGAGTTTCAGTTTGCTCCAAAATTTCAATCCCGGTAAGTGCCGAAAAATCAGGAAGGATTCCTACCATCATAGTTAAGTCAGGTGAAAACCCGTTTCCTTTTGATTTGAACGCCATTCCAACGGTTTCATTTGTAGCAGTTTTCCCAATATATAAAGTAATTTCTTCATTGAGTTGCAATTCATCATAATGGTCATATTCAGGAAGAACTTTGGATATCGCTTTTTTCAAAACTTTCAAACGATTTTCCTGAATTTTAGGAGCAGTAATGCTACCCCATAACGATAAAATTCCACCGGAAAGCGTAGCAATAACAGTTAATACAATTATCATTTTTGCTGATGTTTTCATTTTGAAACCTCCCCGAAGAATTTTGGTCTGGTATATCGATTAATTAATGGAGTTACTGCGTTCATCAAGAGAATTGAATACATCACTCCTTCTGGTAAACCTCCAAATAATCGAATAACTATGAGTAAAATCCCTGCTCCAAATCCAAAAATCCATGCACCTTTTGGGGTAATTGGAGATGTTACCATATCTGTTGCCATAAAGAAAGCCCCCAACATCAATCCACCGGAAAGTAAATGAAAAATTGGGTCAGGATATTGCGGATTTATCCACCACAGCACCATTCCAAATATGATAACAGTTCCCAAATAACTTACTGGAATTCGCCAATCTGCATATTTTTTGATAAGCAAAAATCCACCACCTATAAGTATTGCAATTGCTGAAGTCTCACCCAACGACCCACCGATGTTTCCCCAGAACATATCGAGTAGATTAGATGATTCATTCTCGAATTTCAGTAATCCAAGTGGTGTGGCAGCTGTAACTCCATCTAAAATTTTCGGGAGATAAGTACCTGTTTTTGGGAATGTCCAAGTTGTAATTGCAACAGGAAAACACGCCTGTAGAAAAGCTCGCCCAAGTAATGCTGGATTGAAAATATTAAATCCCAATCCACCAAAAATCTGTTTCCCAATAACAATTGCAAATACCGACCCAATGATAGCTGAAGTAAGTGGGAAACTTGGTGGTAGTGTTAATGCTAAAAGTAGCCCTGTGATTATTGCACTACCGTCTGGAATAGTGGATTCTTCCCCTTTTAACTTGTTCATTATAGCTTCGGATAATCCTGCAGAAATGACACAAACAGAAATCAACCTAAATGCTGGTAATCCAAAGTAGAAAACACTCATCGCCACTGTTGGTAAAAGTGCAACGATGACCGTCCACATAATCTTTTTGACACTATCAGTTGTGTTCAGATGAGGTGAACTGGAAATGATGAGTGGTCGTCTGTCCAATTTGAATAATTTATCTTTGGGATTCTTCTTTGGCTTCGGCTTGTTCTCAACCTTTACTCTATTTTCTTCCATCAATTTTTACTCCTTAGCATTTCACCCACTTTCATCTTTCCTAGTCGAATCCATTGAACCAATGGTATGTGGGACGGAC
>CAZSJY010000006.1:0-46367 GCA_964607375.1 uncultured bacterium | reverse complement strand
TAACCCTCACTCCACCGGACGGGAAATGATAATTAGGAATTACGAATTAATAATTGTCTGTTATTTCATCCGCTAAAAAGACTCTCTAATACATTTACCAATTTTCTTTTATCTTTTTTGGATATTTTAGTTTTTATCTGTATAACAGACAAATTCATTGCGTCTATAAATTCCTTCTTGAGCTTTACAAAATCCTTTTCTGTTGTTAAAACTGTATCGCAACCAGATTTAGATATTTTGTCCTTTAATAATCCTAATACTCTATCGTTATAATCCACATGATCTTTAAAAGCATGAAGAGTATTTATTTTAATATCTAAAACTTCACAAGAAGTTCTGAAGGAATCAGGATTAGCAATCCCACAAAATGCAAATACTTTATCTTCTTTAAGTGAAATAATTCCATTTCCATCTCTTGCTATACTAGGTAAATGACTACTTGAAATAATAATAGTATTTGTTCCCAAGTAATCTCTAATCTCATTTTCATTAACTTCATTTGTTGTTTTAGTAAAGCATATAATATCAGCTCTCTTAAGATTCTTGAGTGGTTCTCTTAGACTACCACTTGGTAACAGTTTTAAATCTGATATTATTTTTGTTGAATCTAATAGTACAATATCAATATCACGGTGGGCTTTGCGATGTTGAAATGCATCATCGAGCACCACTACATCAGCACCATAGTTTTCTATTACTGTATTTATCCCGCGAGACCGATTCTCATCTACAACTACAGGTATATTTAATTTAGATGCTATTAGGTACGGTTCATCACCTGATACTTGAGGATTTTCGCATATTTCAAATCCATCTTGAACAACAACCAATCCTTTACTTTTTCTCTTATAACCACGACTTACAACCGCTGGTTTCTTGCCCATTTTAATTAGTTCGTTTACTAGTAATATTGTCATTGGAGTTTTGCCTGTACCACCTGTGGAAATATTTCCAACAGAGATTATAGGTACTTTAAAAGAGTTAGCTTTAACTATTCCAAAATCATAGGCTAAGTTTCTTACAAACACTACAAACCTATAAATTATCTCCAAACTGAAAGTGAAAATTCTCACCATTGGTCACTTTGTTTTTCGTGGTCATTGAGATAGTTAGATACAAGCTTAGAATCATCTTCTAGAGTTTTTGTCTGTTGATTATAATTTAGCGGTGGAGCAATAGATATTTTTACAAAACCAAAGGGTTTAGGTAAACGAAATTTATCCCAAGATTTGAGTTCCCAATATTTCGTAGAAGTCCCCGAAATCGAAATAATAATTGCATCGTGTTTTTTTGCGATTGAAATAGATCCGGGTTTAGCTATTTTTGCAGGACCACGAGGACCATCGTTGGTTAACGCAATAATATTGTTTTTTGTTTGGAATATCTCGTCCATTTTCCTAACTACTTCCTTGCCACCACGAGAGCTAGAGCCACGAATCAACCGGAATCCCCATTTTTGAATAATTCCAGCCATGATTTCTGCATCAAAATGTTTACTTGCAATTGCCCAAGGATGAACTTTTGACCTAAAAAGATAATATGATGCATAGGTTAATCTACCATGCCAAGAACAGAGCATTATTGGTTTACCTGACTTGATTGCTTGAATCAGATGTTCCTCACCACTAACAACATATTTGTTTAATCTGAAAAGGGTAGATAAAAGTAACCTCCCGAAAAATGAATAAATTTTTGATTTAATATTCATCACTCATTATTAACTTAGCACTTCGTTCTGATGCACCTTGTCCACCCAATGAATTTTTCACTGTCTTGATCTCATTAATCATATTTTTATGATAGTTGTTGTCTGATAAAATCTTCATTACATACTGAGATATATTTTTAACTGTTGCTTTATTTTGAAGTAATTCAGGAAATACCTCTTTACCTGAGATAATATTTACCAAACCTACAAACGGTACTTTAACCAGTAGTTTTGAAATCAACCAAGTGATATAAGACAGTTTATACACAATTACAGAAGGAGTTTCATAAACTGCCGCTTCTAAGGTAGAAGTACCTGATGCAACAATTGCAACATCTGCAATTTCTAATGCTGAACTAGGATTTTCAGTTTCTACTTTGATATCGTTAATATCAATGTTGCTAGAAAAATCTTTTATCTCAAATCCTTTTGCCAAACCTAGCACAATTTGGACATCTTTCATTTGTTCTTTTACCTGCATTGCTGTTTCACAAAACAGCTTCAGGTGGCGGTTTAGTTCCTGTGTGCGGCTTCCAGGGAAAAGTGTTAGTATTGGTTTGTCAGGAACAAGAGATAATTCTTTTGCCACAACTTTTCTACTTCGAGGAACCAATTGATCTAAAATAGGATGTCCTACAAATTCGACCTCTAAACCCCGTTCATTATACCAATCTTTTTCAAAAGGAAGAATGACCAACATCTTATCAATATACTGTTTGATAACTTTTATTCTACTTTCTTTCCACGCCCATAATTGTGGACTTATGTAGTAAATAATAGGAATATCTTCTATCTTTTTTATTTCTTTAGCTAACCTTAAGTTGAACCCAGGATAGTCAATAAGCACAATTTTATCTGGTTTGCTTTTACGAATGTGTTGAATAACTACACTCTTAACATTTTTCAGAAATTTTAGATGCCTAAACACTTCAGTAAAACCCATTATTGACATTTGTTCTGCAGTAAAAAGTTGGTTTTGACCAATACTTTTCATGTCATAACCACCTATTCCATCAAATTGTAAATTGGGGTTTCGATTAAGCATAGCCTTCATTAAAAAAGCACCATGTTTATCCGCTGAAGCTTCACCTGCAATAATAAAGTATTTTGGCAATTTAATTCCTAAATTATTTCTCGATGATCTTTTGAATTTGTATCGCGAGACGAAGAGCATCTGTTGCACTTTTAGCATCTACATCTGGTCTCTGGGATTTTATTATAGAATCAATAAAATGTTCCAATTCCAAACGAAGTGCATTTGCAGGTTCAATTGTTGGTTTTTTATACCAAACGATCTTTTCTTTGTGACCTTCTAATGGAAATACTTGCGTATTTTTTGGTGGGATGGTGTTTGTTTCTTGTAATTCATACATTTCCACAATACCTTCGAGAAAATCTACTGTTACATAAGTATTTTCTTGAAAAAGCCTCATTTTCCTCATTTTTTTCTGAGAAATTCTGCTAGTTGTTAGATTCGCTATACAACCATTCTCAAATTCAATTCTTGCATTAGCAATATCTTCAGAATTAGATGCAACCTTTACTCCACTAGCTCTAATTTCTTTAACATCTGATTTCACTAAAGAAAGAACAATACCAATGTCATGAATCATTAAATCTAACACAACAGGCACATCAATTCCTCTTGGATTAAAAGGCGCAAGCCTGTGCGATTCTATGAACATTGGAGAAATATGTTGTCTGTCTAAAGCAAGATATACAGGATTGAATTGTTCAATATGACCAACTTGAATAATGTTTTTTCCATCTGCGATTTGTAACAGATTTTGGGCTTGTTCTACTGTTTGTGTTATAGGTTTTTCTATAAATAAATGACAACCAGCTGCCAAGGAATTTCGAGCAATTTTATGATGTGTGCTCGTAGGAGTGGCAATTGATATTGCATCACATAAATTTAATAACTCATTACAATCAGAAAAAGCTTTTACGGAATATGTTTTACTAATTTCATTTAGTCGAGTTTTATCAGCATCATAAATCCCGATAATCTCTGCTTTTTCAATCTGTTGTAGTTGTTGAACATGGTAGTTTCCAAGATAACCAACTCCAACAACACCTATTTTAATAGGATTAATGTTTTTTTCCATAACAGAATTTACCAATAACAGAGTGCACTTAAAGAAAGAAATTTATAATTTCTGTAACTCGATCCGAGTTGGAATTTCAAAAAAATAGTAGCCTGAACCAGGACTTTCTACCACCTAGTTACTCGGATTCTAACAGGTTAGCAAAGTAATGTAACAAAATGCCAAAAAACGAAAATTATCTAGGAAATCTATTTTCTGATAAAATAACTACGCAACTTACTGAAAAATGGTTTATTTGTGTAATTAACGCATAAGCGGTTAAAACCATACAGATTTATATTCAAAATCGTTTAAATTTACTCCTCGATTTATCAATATTAATTAATAGTTAGAAGGATATATGTCAAAAGGGGTAATATTAAAAAGCGAAGATTATTCTCGGTGGTACACCGATGTAATTACAAAAGCAGAATTAGCTGATTATGGGCCAGTTAAAGGAACGATGGTTATCCGACCTTATGGATTTGGAATATGGGAAAATATAAAATCAGCATTTAACAAGCGGTTTAAAGAAACTGGTCATGTAAATGCATATTTTCCACTTTTTATTCCTAAATCGTTTTTGTCAAAAGAAGCCGAACATGTAGAGGGATTTGCTAAAGAATGTGCTGTGGTCACGCACTCTCGCCTTAAAGCCACCGAAGATGGCAAAGGAGTTGAGGTTGACCCATCATCCAAATTAGAAGAAGAAATTATTGTTCGACCAACCAGTGAAACGGTAATCTGGGCAATGTACCGAAAATGGATAAATTCCTATCGTGATTTACCTCTCCTTATCAATCAATGGGCAAATGTAGTTCGTTGGGAGATGCGCACTCGTTTATTCCTCCGCACAAGCGAATTCTTGTGGCAGGAAGGCCACACCGCACACGCAACTGAAGAGGAAGCAAGAGAAGAGGCTCTAAAAATTCTGGAAGTCTATCGTGAAGTAGTTGAAAATGTTTTGGCAGTTCCAGTACTAACTGGACTTAAAAGCGAATCAGAGAAATTTGCTGGGGCAGTGGATACCTATTGCATAGAGGCGATGATGGGTGATAAAAAAGCACTTCAAGCTGGAACATCCCATTATCTTGGTCAAAATTTTGCCAAAGCATTTGATGTAAAATTCCAAAATGAAGATAACAAAGAAGAATTCGTTTATGCCACAAGCTGGGGTGTTAGCACTCGTTTGGTGGGTGCGGTTATTATGACTCACGGAGACGATAAAGGATTACGACTTCCTCCAAAAGTAGCACCAATTCAAGTAGTTATTATACCGATTATCCGCAATGATGAAGACAGCAAAAAGGTGAGAAATTATATCAATCCATTAATTTATCAATTGACGGAAAAAGGAATTCGTGTTCATCTAGATGATAGAAAAAAGATTTCTCCGGGATTTAAGTTTAACGAATGGGAAATGAAAGGCGTACCTGTTCGTGTTGAGGTTGGTCCACGAGATATGAAAAACAAACAAGTGTTTACTGCCCGAAGAGATTCAGGCGCTAAATTTGGATTAGAAATCGAAAATGCATCCGAAAAAATAGATCAATTATTGATCGAGATTCAAGATAATCTTTTACAACAAGCTAAACAATTTAGAGAAGATAACACTTATGTTTCTGACAATTATGATGATTTTAAAGCGAAAATCTCCAAAGGTGGATTTGTAAAATGCGGTTGGGATGGCACAGAGGAAACCGAAGACGCAATTAAGAACGAAACCAAAGCAACCATCAGAACCATTCCTTTTGACGAAAATCCTAAAAATTTGAAGTGCATTTATTCTGGACTTCCAGCAAAACACGAAGTTATTTTTGCAAAATCGTATTAAAAGTACTGATAACAGAATCAGTAGGCGAGTGTCAGAAAACCAAAGTCAATAATTACCTATTTTAGAGGGACTTCACGAAGTGTAGGAGTGCTTAAGGAGAATCAATATTGGTAATATCAACTGATGGAGTTGTTTTAAAATCTTTTCCGTTTGGAGATACAAGTTTGATTTCCAGGTTTTACACAAAAGATTTTGGAAAAGTTACGCTAATCGCTAAAGGAGCTCGAAAGACGAAAAATCCTACGGGTTCAATTTTGGAACCGATGAATATTTTGAACCTAACCTATTATGCAAAAGAAAACAGGGAAATGAACATTCTGAAAGAATCATCACTTCAGAAAAATTTCACCAAAATTAGAAATGATATTGTTTCACTAACTTCAGGATTAGCAATGGTAGAAATGTTGGCCAAAACTTCGGATAATCACGACCCATCACCAATATTATTTCGCCTTATCAGCAGGACATTATCAATGTTTGAAGAGAGTAAAATTTCTTCAAAACTTTTGATGTTATTTTATCAGTATCAGCTTTCTCTACGATTGGGTTATAAACCTCATTTAAATACTTGTTCAATCTGCAAAAGCCAATTAGAAAAACCAACCTTAAATATCAAAACTGGTGAATTGTGTTGTAGCAAATGTGTATCTTCAAACAGGATTTCTATTAACCCCAAAGCCATCAGTTTTTTGAAACAATTATCGTCAACACACATTGAAAAATTAGCAGAACTACCAAGTATTAAATCAGTACAAAAACAGGCATCACAATTTTTGACTGAATTTATGCGAATACATATTGAAGGAATGCAAAATATTAAATCTCTAGCCATACTAAATCAACTGGAAAACTAATGTGTAGAACTGAATATTTTGATGTAAAATCTTACGAGTATAATCCTAAAAGTAAAATTGGGTGTTTCTTAATTCACGGATTTTCAAGCACAACTTGCGAGGTCAGAGATTTAGCAAAATTTTTAAGTGAAAACGGATATCACACCAAAGCCGACAATCTCCCCGGACACGCTTCGACAGTGCGAGATTGTAATAACACCAAATATACTGAATGGCTTGAATTTGTAGAGCAAGGATTGGCGGAAATGTCAACCACTTGTGATAAAATATTTGTGATAGGAATGAGTATGGGTGGAGCGTTGGCACTTCATTTAGCGAGTAAATTTCCAATAGATGGAGTAGTAACAGGTGCCACTGTTTTGCGTTTTAAAAAACACTTCAAACTGACTTATCTAAACCCATTTGTTTGTTATTTTGTCCCAGAAAGAGATAAAATCAAACAACACAATATGATTTCCGAAAGACCACCGCTGATTTATGGATACTCAAAATATCCAATGAAAGGAGTGAATGAGTTCAGAAAAATGATGCCAACAATTATCAATGAACTCTACAAGATTACTTGCCCTTTGTTAATTCAATATTCCAAGGTTGATGATACCGCACGGAAAATTAATGTGGATATCATAAGGAATGGGGTGTCATCAAAGGATGTATCAATAATCGAATATCACAAAGTTAGTCATCATATTTACGACGATAAACCAGAACACGAACAGATATTTGCGGATGTACTAGAATTTTTAAACACTTATTCAGTAAAAGAGACATGAGATATCAGCACACAAGTCCAGGAAGCCGATTTGGGTTTACAGGATTGAGATACTCTACTCCACAGGGAGTTAAATTGCTGTTGATATTGAATATCGTAATTTTCTTCTTAATTGAGTTATTGGGACACAAACATTATCTGTTTTTAGTATTAGGACTGATTCCTGCTAAAATTTGGCAAAGTGGGTTTGTATGGCAACTTGTTACTTATCTTTTTTTGCACGCCAGTTTAATGCATTTAGCCGTGAATATGTTTGTTCTTTGGATGTTCGGCAGAGAGTTGGAGCATCGCTGGGGAAAACATAAATTCCTGAAATATTATTTTATAACTGGTGTTGGTTCGGGACTTATCACTTTTTTGTTTAGCTTAACTTCTGTTATTCCGGTTGTTGGTGCAAGTGGTGCAATTTACGGATTACTATTAGCTTATGGACTACTATACCCAGATCGAACTGTCTATTTGTATATGTTTATCCCAATAAAAGTGAAATTTATGGTTATCGGGTTGGCTGTTATTGCATTTTTAGCATCACTTTCTCATCAACAATCTGCAGTGAGTCATTTAACACACTTGTCCGGTATGGTAGTGGGATTTGCTTACCTTAAGTCTGACTTTAGATTTAGAAATATCAAGCATTGGTTTTTGAAATACAAACCCAAAGTAGTAGATGCAAAACCAAAAAAGAAGACGAAAAAAAGTAAAGTCAATCAAACGCTATTACAAAAACGAGTCGATGAAATTCTAGATAAACTAGCTCAAAATGGTTGGGATGGGCTTACCGACTCCGAAAAAAATATACTTCACTCCACCAGCAAAAAGTTTACTGAAAAACAACCACCTAATTAAATGTTATTTTATAATTTGTGAGCAATGTTATCAATTCCATATAAATATTTACTTTTAGTAATAGTTGTGATATTTATGTTTTCTTGCATCGCTGAACCAGATTCAAATCAGCTTGTTTTAGTGATGCCTGGAGATCCAAAAAGTACAGACCCAGCCCACGCTACGGATGTGAGAACTGGCCAGCTTTGTGCTTTATTATATGACAATCTAGTAAAATTTGATAATGGCAGAAACATAATTCCTGCTTTGGCAAAACAATGGGACATTAGTAGCGATGGAAAACTCTATACCTTTCATCTAAGAGATGATGTACAATTTCATAACGGCATTAAAATTATTGCAGATGATGTTAAGTTTTCATTTGAACGAATTTTGAAGCCACAAACACAATCACACAGGACTTGGTTGTTTTCTAATGTTGTAGGTGCAACAGAATTTACGGAACAAAAGTCCGAATCAGTTGTAGGATTTCAAGCGATAAACGACACTACTTTTTCTATAAAACTCACACAACCATTTACTCCGTTTTTGGGTTTTTTAGCAATGCCATCAGCATCTATAATCAGCATCAGTTTCGAAAATAAAATTATTGGTAGCGGTCCTTGGATTTTAGACGAATGGGTTCACGATGGTAGTATTTTACTCAAACAAAATAAATTATATTTTGATAATCCACCTAAACTTGAAATTCTAAAAATTCGCATATTACCCGAACCACTTCCGCGTTCTGCTGAATTTGTAACAGGTTATCTGGACATTATGGAAGTCCCTGAATCCGAATATGATTTGTGGGCGAATGATCCGGATTGGGTTCCATTTATTTATCCTCAAAATGAACTTAATGTTTATTACATCGGTCTCAATTGTAGTCGACCACCATTTAACAATAAACAAGTTCGTCAAGCTGTCAATTATGCTGTGGATGTTGATGCAATTATCGACATTGTAAAAAATGGAAATGCAACCCGTGCAAACGGTCCGATACCACCCGGGTTGTTGGATAAAACATCACAAAATAAATACGAGCTCAATATAGAATTGGCTCGTCAACTATTGACTGAAGCGGGATATCCCAACGGATTTGAAACTGAGTTATGGCAAAGCCAATCACCAGACTTGTTGTATGTAACCGAAGCCATTCAGTCGCAATTAGCTGAGGTTGGAATCGTTGTCAAAATTGTTCGCAACGACTGGAATATGTTCAGTCAAGCAGTGAGTGAAGGTGTGCCAGATATGTATTATCGCTCCTGGTTTGCAGATTATCCCGACGCAGAAAATTTTCTGGCTCCACTATTTGAATCTGAAATCAGTAACAAAAGATGGACTCGATATGAAAATCTAGAATTGGACATTCTCATTAAACATCTTCAAGTTGAATCTAATCAATCAAAAAGAAATGTTCTCTCAAAAAAGGCTAATGACATTCTAATTGAAGATGCTCCGTGGATTTATTTGTGGCATTCACAATCGGTGTTTGTTGTAAATCCACGGTTGAAAAATTGGCAACCGAGTTTGATGTTTAATGCAGAAAAATATAATGAAGTTTGGAAAGAATAAACTCAAATGCTAACGACTCTTTTCAAACGAATCTTACACGGAATACCAGTTATAATTGGAGTACTAACCATTTCGTTTTTCTTAATGAATGTTGTGCCTGGCGACCCTGTTTTGGCAATGGTTGGTGATTATTACGATGACGCCACACTCGAAAATCTCCGTGAACAACTTGGACTAAACGACCCACTCCCACAACAGTACCTGCAATTTATTGGGAGAGTTATAAATGGAGATTTGGGTCAGTCGTATATTACGCACCGTCCGGTGTTGGATGACCTGTTACACAAAATTCCATACACACTGGAGCTTGCTTTTGCTGCTATGTTTATTGCAGTGATATTTGGTATTTTGATTGGCGTATTTTCTGCATTAAAACGAGGTACATTTTGGGATAGATTTTCTATCATTTTTGCATTGGGGGGAGTATCAGCTCCAGTATTTTGGATAGCACTTTTGTTGATACTATTCGTTGGGGTTGAATTGCAATGGTTGCCACCAACTGGTTATGGTGGGATAAAGTTTCTCATACTTCCTGCGATTGCACTTGGAACTCGCTCAATGGCAATGTTAGCACGCACATCTCGAGCACTGATGTTAGATGTTCTAAATGAGGATTATATGAGAACAGCACGAGCCAAAGGATTATCAGAATTTGTGGTAATTTTCAAACACGGATTGAAGAATTTACTCATTCCTCTCATCACAATTGTTGCTTCAGATTTTGGGAGTTATCTTTCCGGTGCGGTGCTTACAGAATCTGTTTTCGGTTGGCCTGGAGTTGGCCGATTTGCACTCAATGCAATCATGAAACGAGATTTTCCGGCAATTCAAGGAACTGTTTTATTTATGGCATTGATTTTTGTAACAATCAATATTGTGGTGGATATTTTGTATATGTGGGTTGACCCAAGAGTTAAAGAACAAATAATACATTAAAATGGATAATTTTTCGAAATTGATAAAATCTATTAGAAGAAACCCTAATTTATTTATCGGCTTCATCATTTCATTTAGTCTGCTTGGACTCATGCTTTCGTCTGTGTTGTTTCAATCTCCATTTGCTCAAAATTTGGATTTGAGATTGCTACCATCCGGTTCTTCTAGTCATTTACTCGGCACAGATCATTTCGGAAGAGATGTTCTGTCTCGATTAGCGACAGGTTCAAAAATCTCCATTCAAGTTGGATTTATTGCAAGTGGAATCTCGTTAATGATAGGAGTTATTCTTGGTTTAATTTCTGGTTATTTTGGAAGACGAATGGACACTATCATTATGCGATTTACTGATATTATGTTGGCGTTTCCTATATTACTTTTTCTTATCGCAATTTCCGCAGCTTTCGAACCAAGTCTCAAAACCACTATGATTGCAATTGGTGCTGTCTCTTGGCCACCAATAGCGAGATTGATGAGAAGCCAAGTATTATCAATGAAAAATCGTGAATTTGTGAACGCTGCTCGCTCATTGGGATTTAACCATTTTAGGATTATCATCAAACATATTTTACCAAATTGTTTAGCACCGATTTTAATCACTTTTACGCTAGGAATTTCCGGTGCTATAATGGCAGAAGCAAGTCTATCGTTTTTAGGGTTAGGTGTTCAGCCACCTGAACCTAGCTGGGGAGCAATGATTAACGAAGGTAAGGATTTCTTACGAGTTGCTCCGCATCTTTCAATTTATCCTGGTATCGCAATTGCCCTTGCAGTATTGGGATTTAATCTTCTAGGAGAAGGGCTTCGTGACAAGTTGGATGTAAAGAATAGGTGACCTAATTAGTGCCAGTAAGCAGATGAAGTAGTCAGTAGAAAAAAAAGAAATTTCTTCCTGCCAGTACTCACGATGTGATTAGGCTGGATTATCCTAAGGCTCTTCGCAGACTAATTTAAGGTATAATATAATTTTAAACCATCATTCCAAATCCCAAGCTCTAAAATCTAAATCCAATATTGGTTCGCTAACCTACTTCACAGTAAATTTGAACTCAATTTAACATAAGGAATTTGAACATTGACAATTGAAAGAATGAACAAAGGAAATTGGGGTAAAATCAGAGCCTTTTTCGACCTAAAAACTGATGATGGCTTCATCATTAAAGGTTTTAAACTTATTGAAGGAATTAACGGAATGTTCGTTGGATTTCCAAGCCAAAAAAATAAAGACAACGAGTATTTCGATACCGTTATTGCTGATAGAGAAGTTAAAGAAAAACTCTCACAAATCGCTATCAAGGAATACGGTCATGGGATTATGTCAGACGCACCAGAATCCGGATATTCACAACCATCTCAACCTGTTGAAGCTAACGATAGTTTTTCAGATGACGATATCCCTTTTTAAACCAAAATATCAATAGAATATTTGTAAGTTAACTAAACAACGGAGAATTTATGAGTAACATTAAAACAGAGCTATATCCGCAGTCGGTCCGCAAGGGAGATTCTGCTGGATTATCTAAAAAGAGGGCAAAAAAAACACTTTGGTTTGAGCTTTTTAGTGGAGTAACTGGCTTGATTTTAGCAGGATTTATTCTTGGACACTTTGTATTAGAAAGCACAATGCTATTTGGTGACAAAACCTATGGTGCAGTAGCATATTTCATGGAACATACTTTACCAATTGCTCAAGTTGCCATTTTTGTAGTAACGATTTTGTTTTTCATCCACTTTGTTACCGCATCTAGAAAAATACCCGGTAAACTTGAAGAACGCAAAAGAATGCTCGAACTTGGGAAAAAACTGAAAAAATCAACTTCCAAATGGAACCAAAATCCTAAAGATTATACAGCATTAAAAAAGCATCTTGTGACTGAGCTATGGATTTGGCAAGTTAGAACAGGAATGATAATCCTTGCCCTTGGGTCATTTCATCTATTTTTAGTTTTATGGAATATTTTTTCAGGTTATCAATTTATGGGATTTGATGGTACTTCAGGCTTAACCGGGGAGATTGCCCACGGAAGGGTGCAAAGCGGATTGTGGATACTATATTTAGTTTTGGGAATTTCTGTAGTCCTGCATTTATCAGTTGGTCTGTATCGTTTAGCGGTTAAGTGGTTAGCTGATACTTGGTTTACTCGCAGAAAAGCATTTGTAATTACATCCATGATTTTTTGGTTTTATCTAATCTTGAATATCGCAGGTGTAATGGCTTTAGCAGGTGTACCGTTTTTCCACGGACTTTTTGGTGAAATATTTGGAGGTACAATTTAATGGGACAAGTTTTCACATCTGATGTTTTAATTATTGGTGCCGGATTAGCCGGAGAAAGAGTTGCTGTTGAAGCAGCGAAAGATGGTCATGATGTTACATTGCTATCATTGGTTCCACCAAGGCGGTCACATTCTGCTGCGGCACAGGGTGGTATGCAGGCATCACTCGGAAATTCTGCAAAAGGTGCAGGAGATAATCCCACCATCCATTGGCTTGATACAGTAAAAGGTTCTGACTGGGGTGCAGACCAAGAAGTCGCACGAATTTTTGCGGATAATGCTCCAATTGCAATGCGAGAAATGGCACATTATGGAGTTCCTTGGAATAGAGTTGTTGGTGGACCAACAGACTACTACATTAAAGGTAAACTAGAAACCGTTGAAGAACCTTCCGAAAACGAGGGATTGATTACAGCTCGAGATTTTGGTGGAACTGCAAAATGGAGAACCTGCTACACTTCAGACGGAACGGGACACACTGTTCTCTATGCGATGGATAATCTTGTTGAACAGTTTGGAATTACAGTACACGACCGAATGGAAGCGATTTCCCTTATCCACGAAAACAATCGTTGTTATGGAGCAATAGTTAGAAGTTTAAAAGATGGTTCACTCAACATCTACTATGCAAAATCCACTGTTATAGCTACCGGAGGTTACGGGCGTATTTATGGGGCATCCACAAATGCAGTGATTAACGAAGGAACAGGTGTAGCAATTGCACTTGATACTGGCGAGATCCCACTTGGAAATATGGAAGCGGTACAGTTTCATCCAACGGGTATTGTGCCGACTGATATTTTAGTCACCGAAGGTTGTCGAGGAGATGGTGGCTTATTACTTGATGTTGATGAGTACCGATTTATGCCAGATTATGAACCTGAAAAACAAGAATTAGCATCACGAGATGTGGTTTCGCGTCGAATGAAAGAACATATGCTTAAAGGTAAGGGTGTTAAATCTCCCTATGGTGACCACCTTTGGTTAGACCTTCGTCATTTGGGTGAAAAACACCTCAAAACTAAACTTCGTGAAGTCTATGATATTTGTATGTATTTCATTGGTGTAAATCCTCTTACTGAATTGGTCCCGGTTCGACCCACACAACACTATTCTATGGGTGGAATTAGAGTGAATAAGGATGGTCATGCATATAATATGGAAGGGTTATTTTCTGCTGGTGAAGCGGCTTGTTGGGATATGCACGGCTTTAACCGTTTAGGTGGAAATTCTTTAGCAGAAACAATTGTGGCAGGGATGGTAGTTGGAAAAGCTGTTTCTGATTTTACTAAAAATACAGACCTTAATATTTCTTCTAGGTTAGGTGAAAAGTTCAAGAAAATCCAGGAAGACAGAATTGAACAATTTTACAAAAATGATAGCAAAGAATCTGTTATACAAATCCGTGATGAAATGGCTGAAATCTTGTCAAACTATGTCGGTATTTTCAGAACTGGGGATGGATTAAAGAAAGCAGTTGAAGAATTGAAAAAACTCTATCAGAGAGCATTGAAGGTTAAAGTTGTTACCAAAACAGCAGGCAGAAATCCTGAACTCACAGAAGCTATTAAACTTCCAGGAATGGTTAAGTTGGCACTCACAATCGCAAAAGGTGCATTAGATAGAACCGAAAGCCGAGGTGCACATACACGAGAAGATTTCCCGGCTCGTGATGATAAAAATTGGCTCAACCGAACTTTAGCTATATGGCCAGAAGGTGCTGATGAACCCGTCCTCAACTATGAACCTGTTGGTTTACTTGATTTACCTCCGGGAGACAGAGGGTATGGAGGTGGTCAAATGGTAGAAATGAGTCAAACAACTGATGAGTATAACAAATCCGTTGATGAGCTTCAGAAAAAATCGGGTAAATACGAAACAATAGAGACAATCGGCAACAAATTACCAAAAGAACTTTGGAAAGAAACTGATTGAGTATTTATTTCATCTATAAAAACTCTTCAGGAAAAATCTAATTTTTTGTTGTAGAAATATTCAATAATGTTTTTAACAATCATAAATTACAAATCAAAATTCGTTAGATTGGAGAAATAAAATGAGCAGAACTCTTACATTTAAAATTTTCAGATATAATCCTTTTGATGAAAATTCAGTACCTCGAATGCAGGAATATAAATTGGACGAAACCCCTCGACTAAATCTCTATAGTGCACTGTATCGAATAAAAGATGAACTAGATCCAACCCTAATGTTCGATTTTGTATGCAGAGCAGGGATTTGTGGTAGCTGTGGAATGACAATTAATGGTCGCCCAACCTTAGCGTGTAGAACACTCACTAAAGATTTACCAGATATGATTGAGCTTCACCCATTACCATTTTTCAAAATGTTGGGTGATTTATCCGTTGATACCGGAATTTGGTTTCGAGAAATGGCTCAATCTGTAGAATCTTGGATTCACACTGATAAAGAGTTTGACCCAACTGCTATTGAAGAACGAATGGACAACAAAGTTGCCAATGATATTTACGAAAATGAAAGATGTATCGAGTGTGGCTGCTGTTTGGCTGGTTGTGCTACTGCACAGGTATATCCAGATTTTCTGGGTGCAACTGGACTAAATCGTATTGGTAGATTTATGATTGATCCAAGAGATGAACGATTTCAAAATGAATGGTTTGAACTTGTTTCTACTGATGATGGTGTTTTTGGTTGTATCGGAATGATGGGATGTGGTGATGTATGTCCGAAAGACTTACCACTACTTGAAGTATTTGCGTATGTCAGAAGAAAAATGATGGCATCGTTGACAGTGAAGTAGTATGTATTTAAAAAGAGTACAAGTGAGCATGCTCCCTTGTACAGCTCTTCGTAGTTATTAAAGCAGTATTTTACTCTTCAACTTCTAGATATTTTCCAGCTATTTCTAAATTTCTTCCAGCTTTACCAGCCTTAGAAAAAGATAATAATTGCATTAAGGAACCTGAAACAAGAGTTAAATACCCGACTTCAGCCATTTTATTATCCTCATCATCAGTTAACATTAAGAACAAACCCACAACTTGCATAATAAATCCTGCATAGTATTGTCTGGTAAAACTCCGCAAGTCAGAACCTGCCTGTATAATGCTAGTTTGAGCCACAGGATTAATTGTTGATTTGCTCTTCTGTGAGGGTATTACTTGTGAGCGAGTCGGAAAAGAGACATTAATAACTTTAGTTTTATCTATCTCAATATTATCATCAATATAACTAGTTTTTACAATGTAGCTATTCTCTTTTGTTTCAATAATCTCTCCAGAGACAACTGTTCCATCAATTAATTCTATTTCTGCTGCAAACAACATTCCAAGAATTGTGAAAATTAAAATAATATACTTCATTTAATTTCCTTTCGGTTTGACTTTAGTTTACTATTAGGCCCATAATTGGACGACCAAAGTTACAGATTCTTGTTTTACACACACAAGATAATTGTTGTAGGATTAACAAACCTAAAAACACGACAAGGGAGCATGCTCCCTTGTACAATTAAATATTTGATTCTTAAATTCTAGTTTTTGGTTAGAGTAAATCTAATAGGGATACTATACCAAACACCAATTTTTTTATCTCTTTGCAGAGCCGGTTTCCATCGTGTTCGTTTTACAGCTTCAACCGCTGCTTCATCTAAACCTGTATTTGGGATTCCCTTTGCAACAACAACTTGTGTTACATTTCCGTTTTTATCAATAAATGCTTGTACATAAACTACCCCCTCAATTCCTGCTTCACGAGCAATGTCAGGATAAACCGGTTGGATGGGTGTTAATGGCTGTGGTGGTTCCTCAAAAGGAATGAAAACCACTTGTGGTCCTGAGCTTGAGGGTGGTGGTGGTGCGTCCCATTCTTCAAATTGATCAAATTCGGTTTCTTCAATAGTGATATCTTCATCCAAAAATTCATCTTCAGATGCTACTGGAACTGATGGTCTTGCTGGAGGCTCTGGTAATTTGAATTGTTGGGTTTGTGGAATATCAAATGTTTCGATTTCAATTAAAGGAGCATCTCCCCCTATTTTTTTTGCCTCACCTAAAAATCTTGGGAACACATAGAAGACAACAGAAAATCCCAAAAGAACTAAAACAAAAATGAATCGAAGTCTAACAGGATAATTATTTAAAAGTGGGTCGGTTCTCATAATTAAGGAGCCTCTGTAAGTGCAGAATAACTTAGTTTTAAAGCGTTAGCCTTACGGAGTTCTTCATGAATTTCTGTAATCAATTCCATTGTTGCATTCTTATCAAACTTTCCAGAAACTGTAATTTTTGGATTTGCAGCAATTTTTTGATACATTACATGTCTCAAATCATTTATATGTATTAATCTATCATCAACAGAAATTCTACCGTCTTTCGTTGCCCAAATATGAGAAGTATTTCGTTTACTTTCAAGTTTTTCAATCATTTTTGCCCGAGGAATAATCACTTTTAATCCTTCAAATTCACGCATTACGGTTGTAACCATAAAGAAAATTAAAAGCATAAACACAATATCTGGCATTGAAGCAGTTGATATTTGTTTGTGTGTTCTTGTTTTTCGTACGATTTTCATTTAGAAATCCGGATTAGCAATTGATATTCTACTGGCTTTTGCAATCTTTAATTGATCGATAACACCGACAAAATCATCATACTTTGTTTTGGAATGAGTTTTTACCGAGAAAATCATTTTATCATTTCCTGCGATTTTTTCTTCTACGATTCTTGCGATATCTTTAACCAAAACAGGATCGTCATCCATCAATACTTTACCAGCTTGATTAACCAAAATATTAGTGATGTTTTTCTTTGGAATTTCTTTTTGCTCACCCTCAGCAGGTAATACAAGATTAATTCCTTTATCCATAGAAATTGTAGTCGTAAGTAGGAAAAACACCAACAGCAAGAACGCGATATCCGCCATAGATGAAGAATTTATATCTTCTGCTTCTCGTCTTTTCTTAATAATCATGTGATTATCCTAATAGTAGATTATTTTTTGTGGAAGTGATCCTTTACAGCAGTAATCAATGCTGAGATACTTTTTTGCATCGTAACTACTTGGTTGTCGATAATGTACAAACAAGCATTTTGCAAAAATTGTAATATAATTGCAACAATTAATCCGAAAGCAGTAGTTAACAGTGCTACAGAGATACCACCTGCAACAACAGCTGGAGAAATATCGTTTGCAGCTTTAATGTCATTAAATGCTTGAATCATACCCCAAACAGTTCCCAAGAATCCCATCATCGGTGCAACTGCAATCATTAAAGAAATCCAAGTCATATTCTTTTCAAGGGAAGCCATTTCTACAGCACCGGCATTATCTAAAGCAGCTTCAGCTTCTACAGCACCACGATCAGCACGATCTAAAGCAATCAAGCACAAATTTGCTACAGGACCTTTTGCATCCTCATACTCCGTTTTTGCTTGTTCAATTCCTTTAGTTCGAACAGTTTCAGAAACCTCTAGTGCAAACTTTTCTCCTGTTGCCAAACCGCTTATTAAGTGAACTAGACGCTCGACAACAAAAACAAGACCAATCACAAACGCACCCAGAATCGGGAACATAAATCCACCACCATCTATAAACAATTGAACCATTTTAAATATCCTTTATTAACTGATTAAATTTATATTTCAATTAAAAAACTAGCTGTGAAGTTTATGAGATTTTTCACTCATTGACAAAGAGAAATCTTAATAACTAGAAATTAAATCTTTAGCTTCCTTAAAATGAAGTATAGCTTCCTGAAACTGTGGATCTGTGTCAAGCAATTTTCTAAAGAGAAATTCCTTACCCCAGATAATGCTGGAAACTTGTGATAAGATTCTATTTTCTACAAAATACCAATCTTCAATTATTTCATCTTCACTGTATTCAATTTCTCTATCATCCAACCAAGAAAAAAACTTTTTCCGATATTTTTTCTTAAAAGTATAGTTTTTATTGAAGTCATCAAAAGAAGAATAATCTTCAGAGATATCATTTACCATTGTCTCGGCAAAATTGAAAATAAATCTATCAGGATGATTCAAAATATCAAGAGTACTTTTGGAATATTCATTTTCAGAAACAAAATAAATATCCGGTGTAATTCCACCACCTCCAAAAACTTTTCTACCATTCTTAGTTGTAAATTGAGGAAGTTCAGCTAAAGTAGAATCTCGTACTTCTCTATCCTTAGTGTACAGACTTTTATAGTAGTCATCTAACCCACTATCATACGGTCGTTGAATTAATCTACCGGATGGAGTATAATATTTAGCTACAGTAATTCGCGCTGCTGAACCGTCATTAAGAGCATATTGCCTTTGAACCAATCCCTTCCCAAAACTTGTTTCACCAATGATAAGACCACGATCGAGATCTTGCAAAGCACCAGCAACAATTTCACTTGCACTAGCAGAACCACGATTCATCAATACAATCACCGGGTATAGTTTGTGAGTTCCTGAAATATGTGCTTTATGAACTTCGTTTGAGTTTCGAATCCTACCCTTCGTAAAAACAATAGTATCCCTTGATGCTACAAACATATCAACAATTTTTATTGCTTGATCCATCAATCCACCAGCATTGTTTCTTAGATCGAGAACTAGTTGGTCCATACCTTCGTGTTCAAGTTTATCAAGAGCGTCTTCTACTTCTTGTGCGGTAGTCTGTGCAAAGCGATTAACTTTTACATAGCCGGTCCTTTTATCTGTCATAAAAGAACCTAAAACACTAAAAATTGGTATCTCCTCTCTAATAAGAGTAATCTCGATTAAACCATCTACCCCAGATCGTTGTACGGAAACATCAACTTTAGATCCTTTGGGTCCGCGTAATTTCTTGAACACCTCTTCTTGAGTTATTTGGAAAGCAGATTCACCGTCTATTTTTATAAACTTATCACCAGGTTGTAGCCCTGCACGGTCTGAAGGTGTTCCCGGGATTGGAGAGATAACTGTGATATAATTTTCCAAAATATCAAACTCAATACCGATACCTTCAAATTTTCCTGCAAACTGTTCTTGTGCATTTTTAAAATGTTCTTCAGAGAGATAGGATGAATGGGGATCAAGCTCATTTAGCATTCCAATAATTGCTCCATCCAATATTTCATCCATCTCCACATCCTCAACATAATTGGCATCAATTAGCCGAGTAAGTTGAAAGAGTGTTTTCATTTTTTTGAATTTATCAGAACTATCCTCTGATTTAAATCCATAGACCAAAATCAGGGCAACTGCTATCAAAAGGAAATATTTTAAATTTTTCATATCGAGAAAGTTAAACCTATATACAATTCAATAACAACGTTCAAAATAATTTGTTGTTTCCTAAAATTATGAAAAATAATTATTAAATAATGCTTTGAGGCTAAATTTATATTCTGTTATTTTCAAGACTATCTATGGAACAGAATAAACAAGATTTGATCGAGAATACGGGGAAAATATTTGTAAAAGGTGCTCGCGAGCATAATCTCAAAAATATAACCATAGAAATTCCTCGCAATAAATTGGTTGTCATTACTGGACTTTCCGGTTCCGGAAAATCATCTTTAGCATTTGATACAATTTATGCAGAAGGTCAGAGAAGGTATGTAGAATCTCTATCTTCTTATGCTAGACAATTTCTTGGAATTATGGAAAAACCTGATGTCGATTACATTGAAGGACTTTCACCTGCAATTTCAATTGAACAGAAATCAACTAGCAGGAATCCCCGTTCAACTGTCGGAACTATAACAGAATTATACGATTATCTTCGGTTACTTTATGCTAGAGTTGGAACTCAAAAATGTCATAAATGTAATGGGGATGTCAACCGACAAACAGTTCAACAGATTGTAGATCAAGTATTAGCACTTCCAGATGATACAAAATTCCAAGTTCTTGCCCCAATAGCAAAAGGGAAAAAGGGTACATTCAAAGATGTATTTAATTCAATAGCAAGAGAAGGATTTGTTAGGGTTCGAATTGACGGGAAAACAGATAATATTACAGATAATATTACACTTCCAAAAAATAAAAAACATAATATTGAAGTAGTGATAGATCGTCTTACAATTAAACCATCTATTAAAGAAAGATTAACGAGTTCAATTGAGTTGTCTTTGAAAGTAGGCAACGGGATGGTCATTATCGATGAATCTGGAAAAAGGGAACATTTGTTTAGCGAAAAGTATGCTTGTCCAAAATGTGATATATCGTTTGAAGATTTGCATCCAAGAATGTTTTCTTTTAATTCTCCTTTTGGTGCTTGTTCTAAATGTGATGGAATAGGAACTGAAGTTTCAATAGATCCTGATTTAGTGGTACCGGACAAGATGAAGAGTTTGATTCAAGGATGTATTGTTCCTATAGGAGAACAACCTCGTGGTAGTTGGTATAGCTCAATTTTAAAAAGTTTGTCAAAACATTATGAATTTTCTTTTACAATGCCTTGGGATGAAATGCCCAAACTTGTTCAAAATGTGCTATTATTTGGTACAGGAAACGAGCGAAGCTTAAAAATGTCATATAAATCTAATCGTTTTTCAGGTGAATATAAAGGGGGTTTTGAAGGAGTTATTCCCAATTTACAAAGAAGGTACACGCAAACTCGTTCTTCCCACATTCGTGAATGGATCGAGAAATTTATGTCAAAACAACGATGCCCAAAATGTAAAGGAGCTCGTCTAAAACAGGAAACACTTTCAGTTTTGATAAACAATAAAAATATCCATCAATTAACATCCGAAACTATCGGTTCACTGTTTCGTTTTTTTTCTAATTTAGATTTGCCAAATAATTATAAAGAAATTGCTAATCAAATTATCAAAGAAATTCAATCAAGATTAGAATTCTTGGTTAATGTTGGATTGGATTATTTAACTCTTAACCGTTCTGCAAGTTCATTGTCTGGTGGAGAAGCACAAAGAATTAGATTGGCAACTCAAATAGGTTCTCAGCTTGTCGGCGTGCTTTATATTCTTGATGAACCTTCAATTGGATTACATCAACGAGACAATAAGAGGTTAATACAAACCTTGAAACATCTCAAAAAATTAGGAAATACTGTAATTGTTGTTGAACATGATGCTGAAACAATTAACTCAGCTGATTGGATAATTGATCTTGGTCCAGGTGCAGGCATACATGGCGGTGAGGTAGTTGCTACAGGTATTCCAAAAGATATTATAGATAATCCAAATTCAATAACAGGAAAATATTTATCTGGTGATAAGATCATTCCATTTTCAAGTAAAAGAAGAAGAGGAAACGGAAAACAAATAGTTCTACACAAAGCTTCTGGTAATAATTTGAAAAATATAAAATTAACTATCCCTACTAACAAATTGATTTGTGTTACTGGAGTATCTGGCTCTGGTAAATCTACATTAATTAACCAAACATTGTATCCAATTTTATCTCGTGAATTTTATTCGAGCAACAAAAAGCCTCTGAAATATGAATCAATTGACGGTTTATTGTATTTAGATAAAGTTATAAATATTGACCAAGCCCCCATAGGCAAAACACCGAGATCTAATCCTGCAACTTATACTGGAGTATTTTCTCACATTCGCGAACTTTTCAGTCGCTTACCTGAATCCAAAATTAGAGGATATCAACCAGGAAGATTTTCTTTTAATGTTAAAGGAGGACGATGTGAAACCTGTCAAGGGGTTGGTTTAATTAAAATTGAAATGCACTTCCTTGCTGATATGTATATCGAGTGTGAAGAATGTAAAGGAAAAAGATATAATAGGGAAACCTTAGAAATTACTTATCGTGGTAAAAATATTTCAAACATTTTGAACATGACAATAGAAGAAGCACTTAATTTCTTTGATAAACATATACCTATAAAACGGAAACTCCAAACTTTGTTTGATGTTGGTCTGGGATATATAAAACTTGGACAACAGGCTACAACTTTATCAGGAGGTGAATCCCAACGAGTAAAGCTTGCATCAGAACTTTCGCGTGTTGGTACGGGACGTACACTTTATATTTTAGATGAACCAACAACTGGTTTGCACTTTGAAGATGTGAATATGTTGTTACAAGTTTTACATTCACTTGTTGAAAAAGGAAATACAGTTATTGTCATTGAACATAATTTAGATGTCATAAAAACAGCTGATTGGATAATTGACCTTGGACCTGAAGGAGGAAATTCAGGGGGAGAAATTATCGTTGAAGGTACACCTGAAACAGTAGCTGGGAATTCTAAATCTTATACCGGTCAATTTTTGCAACAAACCCTAAAGGACAGTTCTAAGGTTTAATTTTAGTTTTTCTAAACTACCGAAATCTCTTTCTTTTCGCCCACATTTGGTTGTATATTTACTGTCAATTTTTTATCATGATTTCATCCTTTAAAGATTCAATACGGAAAATTAATGCTCCTGAGAAGCAGTACGAAGACGGGATTGCTGAACAGTCGCTAAGGCCGACAAAGTTTGAAGACTTTGTTGGGCAAAAAGAGACTATTGAAAATCTCAAAATTTTCATTGAAGCTGCTAAAAAAAGAACAGAAGCGCTTGATCATGTTCTGTTGTTTGGACCTCCAGGATTAGGAAAAACAACCTTAGCTACTATTATTGCTCGTGAATTGGGTGTTAATATCAAACTTTCTTCAGGTCCCGTTTTAGATAGACCTGGAGATCTTGCAGGAATACTAACAAACTTAGCTGAAAATGATGTGTTTTTTATTGACGAAATTCATCGCTTGAGTAGTGTTGTGGAGGAATATCTATATTCCGCAATGGAAGATTATAATATAGACATAATGTTGGATAAAGGACCAAGTGCAAGGAGTATTCAACTAAATCTAAATCCTTTTACTCTTGTAGGGGCAACTACAAGATTAGGTAACCTCACTTCTCCTCTGAGAGATAGGTTTGGAGTTATATTGAGAATGGATTTTTATTCAGATGAGGACTTGTTAAAAATTATTACTCGATCTGCAAGAATATTAGCGATTGAAACCGATAAAAATGGTGCATTAGAAATAGCAAGAAGATCTCGTGGAACTCCTAGGATTGCCAATCGTATATTGCGACGAGCTAGAGATTTTGCTCAAGTAAAATCAAATGGTATTATTACAGAAGAGTTAGCTAGTGAATCTCTAAAAAGATTAGGTATTGATGAAAATGGACTGGATGATATGGACAGGAGAATCTTAGACTCTCTAGTTAAAAAATTCAATGGAGGTCCTGTTGGTTTGGAGTCGTTAGCAGTTGCGATTTCTGAAGAGGCACGAACCATTGAAGAGGTATATGAACCATATTTGATAAAAGAAGGATTTTTACAGAGAACATCTAGAGGACGAGTTGCCTTAGAAAAAACATTTAAATACTTGGGTATTAAATGCCCATCACAAAATAAACAAAATCAGTTATTTTAATTAAAGAGGTTAAATATGTTATTTGGATCAGTCGAAAAACCACCACGCCTTTCCGAATTTGAAATGGAAATCCCCGAAAGACTAATCGCTCAAGAACCGGAACAAAAACGAGATGAATCTCGGATGATGGTTCTTCATAAAGATGAAATGAAAATAGAGCATAAACGATTTGTTGATATTGTAGATTACTTCAAAAAGGGTGATGTTTTAGTTATTAATAATACTAGAGTTTATCCTGCAAGAATGCTTGCTCATAAAGATAAATCTGAAGCAACTGTAGAAGTTTTACTTCTAAGAGAACTCGATAATGATCTTTGGGAAGCAATGGTTAAACCTGCCCGAAAAGTCAGAATAGGAAATAAACTAGTGTTTGGAGACGGAGTTGCCTGCGATGTGATTGACAATACTGTCTCTGGAGGAAGAGTTGTTAGATTTGAATACAACATTCCATCTATTTATCCCTTTATAGATGAACATGGGTTACCCCCACTACCTCCTTATATCAAAAGAGAAACAACTCCTGAGGACAAAAACAGATATCAAACCGTTTATGCTACTGAGCGGGGTTCAGTTGCTGCTCCAACTGCTGGATTGCATTTTACAGAAGATATCTTTGAAAAAATGAAGGCAAAGGGCGTTAAAATTGTAGATATTACTCTTCATATAAGTCTAGGCACTTTTAGACCAATTATGGTAGAAGATCTGACGCGACACCATATGGATTCTGAATATTTTAGGGTTCCAGCTGAAACCGCAGAAATCATCAACAAGGCACGGGCAAAAAAGAAAAAAATTGCTGTCGTTGGCACATCTGCAGTCAGAACATTAGAAACTGTAACAGTATCAGGTTTTAAAATTACGCCAAGAAGAGGTTGGACTGATAAATTTATTTATCCACCTTATGATTTCAAAATGACAGATCGATTAATTACGAATTTTCATCAACCTAAATCTACTCTTATGATGTTGGTTGCTGCGTTTGCAAATAAGGATTTTATACTTAAAGCATACAAAGAAGCTATTAAGGAAAAATATCGTTTCTTTAGTTACGGCGATGCTATGTTTATAATTTAGATGAATAAAATTGGCTATGGATTTGATGCACATCAGCTTGCTCGCGGATATCGTTTAGTAATTGGTGGCATTAAGATTCCTTTTGAAAAAGGTTCAAAGGGACATAGTGATGGTGATGTTTTAATCCATGCTATTGTTGACGCATTATTGGGAGCTGTTGCAGAAGGAGATATTGGGACTCATTTCCCTTCAAACGATGATAAATGGAAAAACGCAGATAGTGCAATATTCCTCAAACACGCAATCAAACTAGTTAATGATAAAGGATATAAGGTTAGTAATATCGACTGTACTGTAATTCTTCAAGAACCTAAGTTATCCGAGTATATCCAACAAATCCGAGAGAACCTTGCTTTAAAGTTAAATTTGTCAATTGAGAATATATCTGTTAAAGCAACCACTACAGATTATCTTGGTTTCATCGGACGAGAAGAAGGCATTGCATCTTCTGCCATTTGTCTTTTAACAGGAATTAAAAATGAGTATAAAAGTTAGATTTGCTCCCAGCCCAACAGGTTATTTACATGTCGGAGGACTCCGAACAGCACTATATAATTACTTATACGCAAAAAAAGTTGGTGGGAAATTGGTTTTAAGAATTGAAGATACCGACCAAAATCGTAAAATAAAAAATGCTGAAAAGTTGCTCATATCAACATTTGAAAAAATCGGAATTACTTTTGACGAAGGACCAACTCAAGGTGGTGAAAATGGTCCGTATTTTCAAAGCGAACGATTACCTGTTTACCATGAACACATCCAACAGTTGTTAGATGAAGGAAATGCTTATCCGTGTTTTTGTTCAGCAGAAAGATTGGAAAAAGTCAGAGATAAACAACGCAAAAACAAAGAAACCATCATTTATGATAGAAATTGTTTGAATAAACCAATAGAAGTAGCTCGAGAGAGGATGAAGTCCGAGCCTTATGTGATTCGCATGAAAATTCCCAATGAAGATATCGTTTTTTATGATGTGGTTCGTGAAAAAGTAACCATCAAATCATCTGAATTAGATGATCAAGTTTTGCTAAAAACTGATGGATTTCCCACATATCATTTGGCAAATGTTGTGGATGACCATTTAATGGGAATTACTCATGTAATGCGAGGTGAGGAGTGGTTACCATCAACTCCAAAACACATTCTGTTATATCAGTTTTTTGGATGGAAAATCCCTAAATTCGTTCATCTTCCATTATTGCTAAATCCTGATAAATCAAAATTATCAAAACGGCAGGGTGATGTGGCAGTCGAAGATTATCTCGAAAAAGGATATTTACCGGAAACACTGATAAATTTTGTAGCACTTTTAGGTTGGCATCCAAAAAATGACAGGGAATTTTTCACACTGGAAGAATTAGAAAAAGAATTTTCACTCAAACGAATACAAAAAGCAGGTTCAGTTTTTGATGTGGAAAAATTAAAATGGATGAATGGTCATTATTTACGAGAAAGTAACCTTGAATATATTGCTGAATATTCTCGTTCATTACTGGAAAATGCCGGATTTGACATTTCAGACAAAAGAAAGTATCTTGCTGTAATTGATAATGCAAGAAAACGAGTGGACACTCTACCCGACATGTTGGAGCATTGCACGCCATTTTATGAAAATCGCGAGTTTTCAGATGATGATATTTCTTTACTAAAAAAAGAAACATCCCAAAAAGTGTTGAAGTTTTTGGTAAAACAATTATCTTCAAAACCCAATTGGAATGAAACAGAGATTAAATCGTTAGTGAAAGAAACTGCTGAAGTAACTAGAGTAAAAGGAAAAGATTTGTTTTTTCCACTTCGATTGGCGTTGTTTGGTTCAACCCAAGGACCGGACATTCCTCTTATTATTGAAATTCTTGGGTTGGAAGACTCTGTAAAACGATTAAAAATTCAATTGTAATTCGATGAATGTTCGTTGTTATTCAATTGTAATTATCCACAATATCTCACTCATAGTTAGGGTTTGATATTTTATGGTATTATTCGAAAGAAAGAGGAAAATTAATCCACTAAATTAAGTTAAATTCGCACAATTAAGGGTTGGTAAACAAAATAGTTTAACTAATTCGCGGTTATGAAAGAAAATATGACTGAAGAAAAAATACATACCAATTTTATAAGAGAAATCATAGATAATGATTTGAAAACAGGGAAACATAAAAAAATCATTACTCGATTTCCTCCGGAACCAAACGGTTACCTCCATATTGGTCACGCAAAATCAATTTGCTTAAATTTTAGTATTGCTAAAGATTACAACGGAATTTGTAATCTCAGATTTGATGATACAAATCCAATTAAAGAAGAAGACGAATATGTCAACTCGATAATCAAAGATGTTAAATGGCTTGGTTTTGATTGGGAAGATCGCTTGTATTACGCATCAGACTATTTTGACCAATTATATGAGTGGGCGATTCAGCTTATAAAGAATGGGAAAGCATTTGTCTGTGATTTATCTGCAGATGAAATCAGCGAGTCTCGTGGAACACCAACTCAACCGGGGAAAGAAAGTCCTTTTCGTAGCCGACCTATTGATGAAAACATTGATTTATTCGAGCAAATGAAGTGTGGTGAATTCCAAAATGGTGCAAAAGTATTACGAGCCAAAATTGATATGGCATCACCCAATATGAATATGCGCGATCCTGTGGTTTACAGAATTTTACACGCAACTCACCATCGCACAGGCGATAAATGGTGCATTTATCCGATGTACGATTGGGCTCATGGATTAGAAGATTCGTTGGAGAGTATTACTCACTCATTATGTACTTTAGAATTTGAAGACCATCGTCCATTATATGACTGGTTTATCGACCAACTTGATGGCGTGTATCATCCACGACAAATTGAATTTGCTCGACTAAATTTGAATTACACTGTGATGAGCAAACGAAAATTACTCGAATTAGTGGAAGGTGGTTTTGTCAACGGGTGGGACGACCCTCGAATGCCAACAATTTCAGGTTTAAGAAGACGAGGATATACTCCTGCATCTATTAGAGAATTTGCTGACAGGGTTGGTGTAGCAAAACGAGAAGCTATATCGGATATTGCTTTATTGGAACATTGTTTGCGTGAGGATTTAAATAAAAAAGCACAAAGACGGATGGCAGTACTCGACCCATTGAAAGTGGTTATCACGAATTATCCTGAAGACCAAAACGAAGAGTTAGAAGCTGATAATAATCCCGAAAATGAAAATGACGGAAAACGAATGATTCCATTTTCTCGTGAGATTTATATCGAGAAATCAGATTTTATGGAAGATCCTCCTAAAAAGTTCTTCCGATTAGGGATTGGCAGAGAAGTGAGGTTAAAGCACGCTTATTACATCACTTGCAACGAAGCAATAAAAGATGAAAGCGGAGAGGTTATCGAACTCCATTGTTCTTATGATCCTGCGACTAAAGGTGGTTGGAGTGAGGATGGTCGCAAAGTAAAAGGAACGCTTCATTGGGTTTCTGCAAAGACCTCAGTAAAAACGGAAGTTCGGTTATATAACCACTTGTTTGTTCAGGAAAATCCTTTCCAAGTTGAAGATAAAAAAGACTGGAAAGATTCTTTGAATCCCGAATCATTGATAGTAAATCGAAATTGCTATATCGAACCATCATTAGTGGATTCCAATCCTGAAGATAAGTTTCAGTTTTTGAGATTAGGCTATTTTGTAACGGATAAAGATTCTACAAAACAAAAACCAATTTTTAATCGAGTAACCGGATTAAGAGATAGTTGGGCGAAAAAGCAGAAAAAGTAAACAGGCACATATGTACAGGCTGGAGTAAGCAAAAAGAAATGTATAAAGCCAACAGTGGTGGGATATTGGAGCTTGATTATTGTGTGTTCTGATAATTTTTCAATCTTAAATATTCCTAATACAAACCAGAATTCTAATACCAAGTCAATGTACGGAATTCTTAAAATTATCTGTTAAAATGATATATTATTCTAATGCAAAAATAAATATCGGTTTAAAAATTCTCAACAGGAGAGATGATTGTTATCACAATCTCGATACTGTTTTTGCAGAACTTGAATGGGGAGACATTTTAGAGTTTTCACCTTCGACTTCTGGTTACGAATTACGATTTACGAGCGAAGTACCAAACTCCGAGTACCCAGAACTTAGTACTAAGCTCCCCGTTGATGATTCCAACCTTATCACAAAAGCATATCAATTATTACGATGTACAGTAGGTGGTGTCCCAACTGAATATAAGGTCGAGTTAACCAAACGAATTCCAATGGGTGGTGGGCTTGGTGGTGGTTCGAGTAATGCAGCAACAACCTTAAAGGCTCTCAATCAATTGTGGGAATTAGGTTATTCCGATGAGAAACTTCAAACATTAGGTGCTCAACTTGGTGCTGATGTACCGTTTTTTATAAAAGGTGGGGTCCAGCGCGGACAGGGAATCGGTGAGAAGTTACAGTTATTGAAATTTTCAGAAACTTGGTATATTGTTGTAGTTGTTCCTCCTATTCATTGTACTACAGCTGATGCTTATCAATATTATAAAAAGTATTTGTCGGATAAATGGAATAATCGTAATATTACTGGCTCGGAATTAACCAAAAAAGATTTAACTGGATTAAAAAACGATTTCGAGCCAATGATTTTTGAAAAATTTACTGAAATTGAAAAAACCAAGAGTCATCTGATAGAAAGTGGTGCGATATATTCTAGTTTGTCAGGATCTGGCTCCGCCGTTTTTGGCGTTTTTCAAGACTACATTTTAGCTCAGCAATGCCAATCTTCTATTAATTCTTCGTATTTTTCAATTCTTACAACTATTAAAAATAGTATGCAGTAAATAATTTATCTAATCGGGGATCGTTCAATGGTAGGACACATGGTTTTGGTCCATGGGATTGGGGTTCGACTCCCTATCCCCGAGCATTATGAAAATATTCAGCGGAAGATCTAATCCTAAGCTAGCGGAAGGTATTGCAGATTATCTCGGTATCGAGTTAGGCAAAATTAACATCAGAAATTTCAGTGATGGTGAAATTCGTATTGCATACGAAGAAAATATCAGAAACGAAGATGTATTCATTATTCAATCTACAAACCCTCCTGGAGATAATATACTTGAATTACTAATAATGATGGATGCTGCACGAAGAGCATCTGCAAGAAGTATTGTAGCTGTAATTCCGTATTTTGGTTATGGCCGTCAAGATAGAAAAGATCGACCTAGGGTGCCGGTTTCTGCAAGAATGATTTTGGATATGATTTCAACAGTCGGAGCAAATAGAATTATCTGTATGGATCTACATTCCGCACAAATTCAAGGTTTTGCCAATGTACCATTTGATCACTTGTATTCAAGAATTGCATTATTAGACAGATTAAAAGACTTAGGATTAAATGATGATACTGGTGTTGTTTTAGCTCCGGATATGGGAAGTGCCAAAATGAGTCAATCCTATGCAAAAAAATTACAGGTGGGGTTTGCGTTAATTGACAAGCGTCGTCCAAAGCCTAATCAAGCAGAAGTTGCAAATCTTATTGGTGACTTAGAAAATAAGCATGTTCTAATTATCGATGATATGATTGATACCGCTGGAACTATTTGCAATGCAGCGCAAACTGCAATAGATCACGGAGCTGTAGATGTAACCTGTGTTGCTACACACCCTGTTTTATCAGGTAAAGCTATTGAAAGGTTGGATAAATCACCAATTAATACGGTTGTACTTTGTGATACTATAAAAATACCGTCAAAAAAGAAAATAAGTAAAATTGAGATTGTTTCTGTTGCTAATGTTTTTGGGGAATCTATCCGAAGAGTAAGTACTGGGCAGTCATTAAGTTCAATGTTTAAATTTTAATTTTATTGATATAGAGGAGAAATTATGGCACAAGAATACACACTAGAAGCTCATAAACGAAAAGAATTGGGTAAACGAGATGTGAGAAAATTACGATCTGAAGGCAAAATCCCAGGAGTCTATTATTCACACGATTCAAAAGAAAGTATTCCTTTTTATATAGAGACAAAAGAACTACTGAATGCGTTCAAATCTGATGCTCACCTGTATAAAGTAGAGGTAGGGGAAAAAATGAGAAATGTTGTGTTTAAGGATGTTCAATATCATCCTGTTACAGATGAAGTTCTTCATTTGGATTTATACGGCGTAAGAATGGATGAGCTTATTCAAATTAAGGTTCCGATTCATTTAATTGGGGATTGTCTTGGAGAAAAAGAAGATGGTGGAAAAATTACTCAGCCATTAATGGAACTAGACATCAAATGTCTTCCTTCCAACATTCCTGATTTTGTAGAATTGGATATTACTGAATTAAGACTTGGGGATAGTTTGCACGCAAGCGATGTTGTATTATCTGATGATGTTGAACTTGCAACTAATCCAGATTCAGTTATTGTATCTGTAACTCACGGAATTAGTGATGCAGATCTTGAAACTGTAGTACCTGAAGAAGAAGGCGTTGAATTTGAAGATGTTGAAGGTGATGAAGTTTCAGGAGAAGATGTTGGAGAAGGTGCTGAAGGTCAAGAAAAGAAAGATGCAGAATCTTCTAAAGAATAATGTTGTTGATTGTTGGACTAGGAAATCCTGGAAATAAATATGCAGACACCAAGCACAATTTCGGATTTTGGGTTGTTGACTGTTTTGCAGAGAATAAAAGTCTCCAATTTAAAGCCGGAAAAGGTGAATACCTGTTCTGTAAAACCAACAATTTTATGATAATGAAGCCAACTACCTATATGAACAATAGCGGCATTGCTGTTAAAGAAGCGTGTAGATATTTCAACATTGAACCAAAAGATATTCTCTTGGTTTATGACGAAATTGATTTACCTCTTGGAACAATTCGTTATCGTTCAGAAGGTGGAAGTGGTGGACATAAGGGTGTTGAATCTGTCTTATATCACTTAGCTGATGATAGTTTCAAAAGATTGAGATTAGGGATTGCAACTGACGAAAATATGCGACCTGCTGAACACTATGTTTTAAAGCCAATTAGTAAAAAACACAGGGAACAGGTGGAAGAAGTTGTTATAAGTTCCGCAGAGAGTATTGATTACTATTTGTCTCATTCTCTTGATGAGACAATGAACAAGTTTAATAACGGAAAGAGGAATAATGAGTAGTATTTATTATGTGATTGTTGCTGGTTTTATTGCAATGCTTTACGCATTTTGGAAAACTAACTGGATAAACAAACAAGACCAAGGTACTGAAAAAATGGAAAAAATTGGCAAACATATTGCTGATGGCGCTATGGCGTTTTTAAAAGCAGAATACAAAATCCTATCGATTTTTGTAATTGCTGTTGCAATATTGCTGTTTGTTGGCAATATATCGAGAAATACCCAATTAGTATCGGTGTCTTTTGTTGTTGGTGCTTTGGCAAGTGGTGTTGCTGGTTTCCTTGGAATGAGAGTTGCTACAAAGTCTAATAACAGAACTACACACGCCGCACGAACAGGATTAGCATCAGCACTAAATGTTGCTTTTACTGGTGGGTCAGTAATGGGATTATCGGTTGTTGGGCTTGGTGTTATTGGGTTGGGTTCGTTATTTTCAATTTACTCACATCAATTTGGAACTGATCAAGATGGTATGTTAAAAGTATTGAATATCCTTTCTGGGTTTTCTTTAGGGGCATCCTCAATTGCATTGTTTGCGCGGGTTGGCGGTGGAATTTACACAAAAGCCGCAGATGTTGGTGCTGATTTAGTTGGTAAAGTTGAAGCGGGTATTCCTGAAGACCACCCACTCAATCCTGCGACTATAGCCGACAATGTAGGCGACAATGTCGGTGATGTTGCCGGTATGGGTGCTGATTTATTTGAGTCTTATGTTGGCTCAATTATTGGTTCAATGGTTTTAGGAGCAAGCATTTTAGTTGCTGGCAATTTCAATCTATCATTTGTAACATTACCTCTAATCATTGCAGGAACAGGAATTATCGTTTCGATTATCGGGACTTTTATGGTTTCTGTTAAGGAGGGCGGAAGTCCGCAAAAAGCACTAAATATTGGTGAATTTGGTTCATCTGCATTAATGGTTGTTGCGATGTATTTTTTAATTACACATCTACTTCCAAATAGTTTTACATTGGGTGGAAACACTTTTACAGCACTTGGCGTATTTTGGGCGACTGTTATCGGGTTGGCTGCAGGTTTGGGTATTGGAATGATTACTGAGCATTATACAGGAACAGATAAATCTCCAACTAACTCTATTGTAAGACAATCGTTAACCGGTGCGGCAACAAATCTTATTGCAGGATTAGGCGTCGGTATGCAATCTACAGCAATGCCAATTTTGATAATTGCTACAAGTATTATGGGAGCATATCATTTTGCTGGTTTATACGGTATTGCAATGGCTGCACTAGGAATGTTGGCAAATACCGGTATTCAACTTGCTGTTGATGCTTACGGTCCGATTTCTGATAATGCAGGAGGAATTGCTGAAATGGCTGAACTTCCCAAAGAAGTCCGTGAACGAACCGATAAACTCGATGCTGTTGGAAACACTACAGCTGCGATTGGCAAAGGGTTTGCGATTGGTTCTGCGGCACTAACGGCACTAGCATTATTTGCCGCCTTTAGAACAACTATTGAAACCCTTCGTGGCGAAGCAATGAACATCACAATTACTGATGCCAATGTTATGGCTGGACTTTTTGTTGGTGCAATGTTACCGTTTGTATTTTCATCTATAGCGATGAATGCAGTCGGTCGTGCTGCAATGGCTATGATCGAAGAAGTTCGTCGCCAGTTTAAAAATATACCTGAATTGACTGCAGCATTAGCGGTAATGAAAAAGTATGGTGATGGAGAAGAAATGTCTGCCGAAGACAGAAAAATATTTGAAGATGGAGATGGAAAAGCTGAATACGGTAAATGTGTTGAAATTTCAACACAATCAGCTATTAAAGAAATGGTTACACCTGGCTTATTGGCTATATTAACCCCTGTTGCTGTTGGCTTCATTTTTGGAGCTGAAACTCTTGGTGGATTATTAGCAGGAGTAACAGTAAGCGGTGTTTTAATGGCAATATTCCAGTCTAATGCTGGTGGTGCTTGGGACAATGCAAAAAAGATGATTGAAGAAGGTGTCGAGGTTGATGGTGAAAATTACGGCAAAGGTTCTGAGCCACATAAAGCCGCCGTTGTTGGTGACACAGTTGGAGATCCATTTAAGGATACATCAGGTCCATCACTCAATATATTAATTAAATTAATGTCAGTTGTTTCATTGGTTATTGCACCGATGATTGCAAAAATAATTTTTTAAGAGGAAAACACAAATGAAATATTACGAAACAATGGTTATCGTTCATCCTGCTCTAGAAAAAGGGCATCTGAAAGATAATGTGGTTAATGTACAGGATAACATCCAAAAATATGGTGGTGATGTTATTACTACTGAAGTTTGGGGTAAAAAACGATTAGCGTATTATGTTGAAAAACAGAAATATGGCACTTTCACGCTTTTCCAGTACACTGGTGAAAAAATCAAATTCAATGACTTTAATGTGGACTTAGAACACGATACAAATATTTTAGCGTATATGACACTAAGAATTGATGAGAGCGGGATACATGAACAGAAAGAAGATTTAGATTCTCAAATCGAAGGACGATCTAAGGTTACCACCAATTCTGAAATGGATGAAAAGGGTGCTACAGAATTACAAAAAGATCAGTCTTCGGATACATCTGAACCACTTGCTACAACAACTGACCCTAAATCTGAACCCGCAACCCCAGGACAGGTGAAATCAGTTGAAGGTGACAATAAGGAAGAATCTACCAAATCAGAACCACTTGTCCAAGAAGACAAAGAATAGAAAGGGGAATTCTACATGGCATTTATCAATACAAGAAAAGTCTGCACATTCTGCGAAAATCCTGAAGTAAAAATTGACTATAAGGAATACAAAACTTTAAGAAAATTTATTACTGAACAAGGTAAAATCATTCCTGGATTTGTTACTGGAGTTTGTTCTAAACACCAAAGACAGGTTACTCGTGCTATTAAGAGAGCACGTAATATTGCATTACTGTCTTATTCAAATGATTTGAGAGAATCTTAAGGAGCTGATATAATGAAAATAATTTTAACTCAAACAATTGAAACTTTGGGCAATGCAGGAGAAATAATAACTGTAAAGGATGGATATGCTCGGAATTATTTAATTCCAAGAGAAATGGCAATGGAGGCTACTAAAAAAACTATTGTAGCTGTCCAGAAAAATATCGAACAAACAGAGGTCAAAGAGGCTAAAGCTCGAGAAAATCTGGAATCTCTTGTAAAACAATTGAACAAACTCACTCTTAAGTTTGCTTTGAAAGCTGGTGAAGAAGAGAAATTATTTGGTTCAGTAACTTCACAGATGATTGCTGATGCAATTACTTCTAAAGGGTACCAGATTGACAAAAAAGAAATCGACCTACATGATCCACTAAAACATGTTGGAAACCACTTTGTAGATATAAAGGTGGGTAAAGGATTGACTGGCCGAATCAAAGTAAAAATTGCTGCAGAAAAATAAGTTGATAATTTTAGCTTATTGATAGAGAAAAAGCTGTTCATTACTGAACAGCTTTTTGTTACATATCAAATTTACTTTGAGTGTAGTTAACACTAATTTTACATTGATCAAACTTTCACACTCTTGTTTTTTTATTCACCATGCTTGGTCTTGGTCCATAGAAATAAATCCCGGCACCATCATAAACCTCTTCTTCAACTTCGATGTTTCAAACAATCCTGCACTAGTTTTATCTCTTAACCATTTCGACAGCATCTTCTGGGCAGACATATTCGCAAGCAGAACAGCCATAGCATTTATTCGAATCTACTACCATTTCATCATCAATTGAACGAGCATCATATACACAAGCATCTATACAGAGATCACACAAATTACACAATTCCAAATCGGTTTTCTCAATGTATGTACCTTTTTCACAAGTATCTTCGACTTTGTTTCCTTCTTCATTACGGAAAAATCCACATCCACATTCGCAGCAGAAACAAATCCAACTTTCGTCTTCCATAAACCGAAATAGATTTACTTGAGCTTTCCAGTTCTCGTAAATCTTCAACGCTTCAGTTTGAGATATTTGTCGATACTCATATTGAAATTCGTCAGTAGGTTTTGGTTTTGTAAATCCCATACAGGTTTCGATATTGTGTCCGCAATATTCATAGGAAGTTTTGCCTTCTTTTGCTGGTTTTCTGCAAAAACAGTCATTAAGATAAATTTTTTTGTTTGATTCTATAGCTTGTTTGGCTTCAGCATAAGTGCAAACGCGATGTTTGTGATCTTCTCCTTGACTCATTGATTTACCCTTTACAAACTTTCAATTTAATGCTTTTTACTTTTTTTTCTCTACTGGGAATCGTATAATAGTTCTATATTTGTTTTGGTTCCCCTTGAAGAACATACCAGGACCTTTTAGATATTCTTCTTCGTGCCCACCAACAATTTGATAACCACTTTCAGAAATATAATTGATGAGTTTTTTAACTGTGGAATGTTCGGTTGCATACGATCCGATGTGTATTATTTCTGCAATTGTGCCGTAATTCCAAGTTTCAATTTTGAGTTGTGGATATTTTTGGGAAATTTTCTGTGGAAGAGTTGTTAGAGATTCAGGAATTTCTAACCCGAAAATGCCAACCCATTCCTCTCTTGGAGTATCAGGAGGTTGTGGCCATCTAGCTTTTGGAGGAGTCATTTCTAATTGATATTCTCTCTTCATTTTATAGAACGCTGAATACAATACACCAATTGCAACTCCAGCGGTTTCATTTGGATCACCGATGACAGTATAAGTTAGCATATTCTGTGCAGATTTTTCGGATATCTGTGGTTTAACTAGATAATCAAATTGAGTTACATAACTTGCACAACCAATTAAAAATATGGTTGTTAAAATTAACAATATTCGCTTTCTCATTTATTCTCCTTAAATATCATTGTAGAAATTATCATTCCAAAGCAATAACCCGTAATTGATGCTAAAAGGAAAAATACTGCAGGAATATATAACAACCAACTTACTATAGAAAAACCAGTATTGTAATTTCCAAGCCATACAATAACACTTGAAATTAAAAAGAAAAATCGATTAGCCATACACAATTTATATTGTTGAAGATTCATATAATTCACCTCATTAATTACAATAAAATATACAACAAATTTAGGAGTTGGTTTAAATCATCTTTCTCAGGCTAATGGGAAAGGTAAGTACTAAACTCAGTAATTTTTGAAATTAAGAGTTTGTGTTTTACTGCTGGATCGTTTTCAATTATATCATATGCCTTGGTTTTGCTTTCTGCATTGATAATTATAATTGCAAAATGTTTTTCATTTTCTTCGAAGGATGTTCCTACAAACTCAATGAACTTTTCTGAGAACATGTTTTTATTATATTGAATATGTTCTTCGAATATCTTGGTTTCTTGTTCTGTAACTGTACAGTGTAAATCAGGTCTACACGGTTTTAGTACACTAATGAATTGAGTTTTTTTATTCATAGTATTCCTGCGAGATAAATCTATTTTCTATATATAATTTTAACTCGTTTAAGGCATTTCGCCAAGCATTATTCATCCAAGTATCGTATTCACTCCATTTATCCAAGTTTCTGGTTTCCTTTTGTTCTAATATTAACTTTGTGTTTCCATTTTAAGAAGTGAGGTGCACATCAATAAGTGTTCGTTTGTGTGGGTACTGAAACATACCAAAAAATTCGGTTTTGCATTGCCATTCAAACTGTAAATATTTAGCTGGAAATATTGTTTTTATTTTACAACCAAGTGTACTGTCAATTTTCGGATTTTCATTCCAAAAGAATTCATATTTACCACCGACGACAAACTCAATATTTGCCCTTGGACTTAACCACTTTTCTGCTTCTGCCTTTGAGGTCCAAGCGTTCCAAATTTTCTCAATAGAAGATTGAATTTCTATTTCTAATCTGTAACTCATTTATTCTCCTGATATCTCATCTGACACTGTTCGATGATGAATGATTTAATCACCATTAATCAATCCCAAAATCAACACAATATCAATAATATTAACTATCCCATCTTCACTGATATCCGAAACCCACAATTCATATGGATTGGGTTCTGAGGTAATTAGAATAAAATTGATTATTGACACCAAATCGTAAATATCAACTTCACCGTTCGTGTCAATATCTCCATTTGGTGTATCTCCAATTATATTGATAAAATCTTCTTTTGTATTAGAAAGAGGATTTCCCTGATAATCTAAAATTGTCATACTAACAGAATAACTACCGGGATTGCTGTAAGTATGTTCTGGATTAGCCATAGAACTAGTAGATCCATCACCAAAATCCCAATATATATAACCAACAACCCCCGTTGATTCGTTTGTTAATGAGATATTCAACGGTGCTATCCCAAAAACAGAAGATGCAGAAAACTCCGGATTTGGTGATGGCAATTGGGTGTAAACCGTTTCTACATAAATAAGCTCTGAAGTTTCTTCTTCTGCTTCAGATTTGATTTGAATAAAATAATAATCGTTTGGATTAATCACCTCATTTTGAAGAGATATTTGTGTCCAGTTAGTCCATTCAACAACCCCAACATTATCAAACCATGAATGCGCTTCGCCATTTTGCGGAATATCACTATTTAACCGAATATCAATAAAACGAGTATCTTCCGGCACAACTAACTCGTTATGGTAAAATGTCCACTCTGAATCTCCACTTATATGAACACCAATATCTTCTTGTGCAAGATATGTTTGACTTGTTCTAGAATCATAATACCTAATTTCAATTGTAACAGCGTCACCATTTTGAGTTTTGATATGTCCATAAAGTGAGTGTTTTTTCTCCGCGTTAACCTTTAGTCTTTTCTCAAAATTAGTTACAATATTATCTGGAGAACCAGTGTCTCTCCTGTGATGTAGTGAGGTGCTTCCCATATAGAATTCGGTTGTGTCAAGCCATTCGTCATTGCTGTTTACATTCCACAGGGATGATCCCTCATCTTCAAAGTTCCCCATCCAAACAACCTCTCGTCCAAGTCGATATTCAGCATTTGGAAGATCAGGGAATTCTTCAACTATTGATATATTTCCGTTTTTCGCCAAAAAAATAGGAGCTGAAAATCCATTCTCATCAAATAGAACTTCACTTCGATTATACACAGTTGTTTTTGGCATCGATAGTGTATCCATCATTACACTCGCAATCACATTTTCTCGATCCACATAGAGATAGGTATCTAGTTCTTTTGTCCGCATTGCTAAATTATCCAATAGATATAAACCAAGTCCACCTGTAGCAGGTAGAGGAATATAATCATCAATATAAACCGGAGTAATTGAATAGTCATAGAACCCAGTTTCATCTATTTTTGCATTGAGAATCATTGAAGGAAAAGTTTCAGCATAACTCAAATCAAATGCAAAATTCCCCAACGAATGAGCGATGAGTTTACCATTATATAATTCAACTCCTTGAATAATATGTGGATGATGAATTACAACCAAATCAGCACCTGCATCAATTGTGTGGTGCCGAAGCTCAATGTCCCACATTTGTGGAATATCATTAAAAGGAGAATACTCTTCATCTTCTAAAACTTCTTCTTGCCAATCAGTTTTATCATACTCACTTCCCGGCGTGGTGGAATACTCACTTCCGGCGTGCATTTCTACTACAATCAAATCAGTAACCTCCTGTACGGAATTTATTTGTTGTTCGATATAGTATGGAGTTAGGTTTGCAAATCCCGGTTTGTTGTAACCAGCATTCAAATAAGGTTGATAATTGTTATATTGACCTGTTCGATCACTATTTGCCAAAAATGCAATATTGATCCCAGATTCTTGATAAAACACTGGGAGATACGCTTCGTAGGAATCTTTTCCTGCACCCGAAAACAAAATATTATTTTCCATTAAGACGGATTGTGTTTCTTGGATTCCATCGAGCATATAATCGAGTATGTGATTATTGGCAAGAGTAACAATATCTATCCCAGCAAATGTTAAACCTGCAACATTTTCCGGTGATCCTTTAAAATATATTGGCTTCGTTGGATGGTGATTTGTTGATGTTGTTAGTGGACATTCCAAGTTTGCAACTGTAATGTCAGCAGATTGTCCCAGTATAGAAAGAGTGGGTTCAAAGATTGCTTCTACTCCTTGCGTTGGAATAATCCCCCCTGGATATTCATATCCACGACCGAGCATAATATCCCCCACAAAATTGATGAAAATTGGGAAGGAAGATTCTCCTTCATCAACTTCAATTTGAACAGTTGCCTGACCAACCTTGTCTGTATCATCGGTTACTTCCAATAAAACAGTGTATGGATGATCATCTTCTACAAAAAAAGTGTGTAACGGATTTTCTTCTGTGCTGGTAGAAGCATCCCCGAAATTCCATACAAACAAATGTTCTTCACTATCTTCATCAGAAACTTGGCTATAGAATTGTATATCCACATTTCTTAAGCCTTGAAAATTTCTATAAACTTCCCCAACAATAAATGTGATTTCAACTTCTGGATGAATTGGAAGAGTAGAAGTAATATCGATAATTTCATCAAAATATACCACTCCAGAAGATTGTCCATCGTTGTCATTAACAAACACAATTTCAATGATTTCAGGATAATATTCGTACCAAGCATACCAATCATCGGCAACTGGTAATTGGAAAGTATTCCAGTTTTCTTCGGGGAAACTACCTTGATAAACAGTAACCCATTCTTCAATATCGAGTTCTTGAGTTCCAGAAAATGAATAGAACATAGTGTGAAGAGAATCTGTTAAACCAAAACCTTGAATTTCGCTGACATCTTCACAATATGATGCAACTCGCCATACATCATCAGGCTGGATTAGTATCGCTTCAATTGATTCCACTTTCCACGAATTGCCTGTAATTTTCAGAGAATATGGTGAATCTTCAAATGTATTTTGAGAATCGAGTACCCAAGAATCAGGCTGAAAATCTTCTTCCGGGAATGATGAAAATTCCACAACTCCATCATCAAAGTCTTCAATAACTTGAGTAAATGTAGAAACAATTAACAATACTGATAAAAAATATTTCATTCTATTCTCCTAAAATTAAATCTACCAACATCACAACATCCACTACATTAATAAACCCATCGTAATTCATATCAGCGTTTGATATTTCATTTATTTCTCCAAGAATATAATTTGTAGTTAGAGTTACATCATAAATATCTATAATCCCGTCAAAATTCGCATCGCCAAGTTCAAATTCTCCATACAAAAATTCTGCTTCTTCTGACCAATTAGACCATTTCAAATTTTCATCTCGATATCGCACTCTCCATTTATAGAATTGCTCGAATTGAAGTAGGCTTGGATTTACTTCGAGTTCGGTGATAATAATTCCTTCATTCAGATTTATAGGTTCATGGTTCGGTGCACCGGAATCCCAATATACATTCATTGCGTCGCGTATTTCATTTATAATAGGATTTCCCCAATCAGTATTGTGTTCAGCAAGTTGAAATTGTGATGTCATTAATCCAAATTCACTATCAATTTCTGATGCAATTAACACCACACTATCAGATACAAAATTGATGGGCGAGAGTGGAATGGGTTGAATAGGTGCGGAATAATTTCGTTTTCGAGCATACTCATCAACCAGCTCATTGCCCAGCCATAAATCGGTGTGTCCTAGACTGTAAGTTTCTGCTGTATAACTGTTTTCATCAATATCTACATCAATAATGGTATAGCAATAGTGGTCAAGTGCTATGTGGATTTCTGAATAATCCTCTTGGTTTTCATACATCCCCCAACGGTCGAGTGCTGAACCACCACCTCCATTGAGCATTAATCTGAGGTTTCCAGTAGCCAATGCACCGCGTTCATAATTATGGGAATGTCCGTAAGTGAGTTGTTCAACTTTATCGTATTCAGCCAACAAAGGAATGATAGAATTTTGCACCCAATGTGTATTCCCATCAGGCCAAATCTCTGAATGACCCGGATGATGCAAAAATGCGAATACCATCTGGATATCATTATTGTTTTGGGCGTATTCTAATTGATTTTCTGTCCAATTATATTGCGTATTCCCCTCGATGTTAGAGTTTAGTACTAAAAACAAAACCTTCCCAAATCGGAAACTATAATATTTCTCTCCTTCGTCACCACCAAAATTCTCATACTTCATGTAATTGTAAAAATGAGAGGATTCCTCTTCGTGGTTTCCAATACTAATCATATACGGGATATTGCGAGTTATGGGAATGATCGGATTAAAATGCTCTGTGATATATTGATTTAATGAATTTCCATTTGTTACAATATCCCCCACATTCATAATCAAATCAACCTTATTGTGATAATTTTCTCCATACAATTCTAATAACTTTTCTTGCATTGCTAAAACAACCATCGTGTGAGTAGCATAATCGGTGCGAGTATCTCCATATAGCACAAATCTGATATGAGCATCATCTGTATTATATTCGGGTGGTGTTTGAAATGTATAGATTGGCGTTTCTTCTGAAGATGTAACACATTTGTAGAAATATTCAGTGCCAGACTGAAGCCCTGTTAAATGAACAGTATGCCAAACAATATCTTCGTTAAATGTATGCACTGAACCAATTTGTTGCTGGCCTAAACTTTCAGTAGTTCCATATTCGACAATGGTATTGTCTGAGAGTGGTGAATGCCAGCTGATGTAAATTGAATTTGGAGTGGGACTTTGCAAATATGGATTCATATCTGCTTGCGGAGGAGATGGAATTTCGTGACCAAATCCACCTAGAGCAGAAATTTCAGTCATTGATAAATCTGTGTCAAACAATGCGACTTGAGCGATTTGAATAGCATTATCTTCCCCATTGTTATCAGCAAAAAAAAGTAATTGGTTCCCATCGTCATTCGGATAAAGTGCAAATCGTCCTTCAAAATCTTGTTCACCTCCATCGTGTAGAAACTGCCCATCAAGATAATAATCATAATGCACACCCAAATCTGATGAAATAACCAGACGATACCACTCACCCGGAATAATATAATAGCCTGAATATCCCGTGTCGCCAACTCCAATTTGTCCACTTGGATTGATAAATGCATCACCATCATTTGAATTGCCGTAATTAGTTTGAAAGAACGAATACCATTGTCCCAATTCATTTACTTTAAAATCTATCAAAATGGTGAATTTGTTTACCCATTCTGGATTTGCGCCTGCGGTTCCATTAGGAGCAATATCGTGGAAACATCGGTAAAAACTACCCACCCCAATTTCAACTGCACCATCACCATCTTCCGGTCCATTTACAGCCTGATGATTACCAACCAATTCAAAATCATTCCCGACTTCTGCATTTACGAGATTTTGAGTATCATCAAATGACCAAAGCCCCACCATATTTCGAGTCAAACGAGATGCTCCGTATGTATGATAAATCTGAGTGGGTGAGTATGGTTGCTCTTCCATTATTTCAGTTGGACTTGCATATAAGACAGCGAACAACAGAGTAGTAATTTTAATGATGTATTTCATTCTATTCTCCTGAAATTAAATCTATCAGAATCACAATATCCAGCACATTTATCAATCCATCATCATTCATATCCGCGTTTTGGATTTCAGTTCCAATATCGAGGATGTAATTAATAGTTAGAATCACATCTGAAATATCGATTATTCCGTCGGAATTTACATCACCTAATTCAGCTGAGGGATAGATAAAAGTAAAACACGCACCCAATTCGTGTAGATTGGTATTTAGTCCAAATTCAGATAAGCTCAAAGTTGTCTGTAATTCAGAATTTCCCAAGAATAAATCCCAATCTCCATTTTCAGATTCTCGGTTACTCGAAAATAGTGTCAAATAACCTGAAACAGGAAATGGGTCAGAATCCTCAAAGTTAGGTAAGTTTGCGAAGAATGGTGTTGAAGAATTATCATACAAATTACCTATGTAAATATCATCCACCACAACTGCTTCAGATTCTGATCTAGTGAAAAAATATGAATTATCATCAATTGTAATGGGATAATATTCGTTTAAGTTTGCAATGTTCTGGATAGGCATTTTTCCAGTTCCATCAAGATTAATTTTGTAGATGTCTGCTGTTTCGTTAACTCCTTGAAAATAGATAATTTGTTCTCCATTTACTGTAAAATATGGCTCGGATTCTTCAGTTTCAAATCCATCATTTGTAACAATTGAGATAATTTCTCCTTGCAAATTCATAACCTTCAGATCACCATTTTGTTTAAACACAACGGATTGCCCATCGGGAGAAAATTTAGGGTCTTCGTCAGATAAATTATTATCAGAAGTCAGATTGATTAATTCTTCAGTTAGGAAATTCCAAACATAGACATCAAACAAATAGTATTCGTGTTCGTATTCCGGGACACCCGCAAATACAATTTTGTTTCCATCGGGAGAAAAATGGGGATTCAGTGTATGATCTAAATTCCAAAGTTGAGTAAGATTTTGCAAAATCTGTGTTTCAAAATCGTAGATGAAAATTTCCCCATCCCAATTTTCCCAATCGGAATATCGGTGAAAAACCAATCGGCCACTATTGATGGGAAATGGTGTAACTGTCCCAAATCCATCAGTCAATTCATCTAAATCTCTAACAGAGCAATATGGAATAAATCCATTTTCTTCTGCTACTTCAAGATATTGATTAATTTTGTTTTGGTGTGTCAAATACTCAACAGAAAATACTGACCATCCTGCTGGTTGATAAACTTCTGTGAGTAATTCTAATCGCTCATTATCTGGATTATACGAATTGTTCATATCTTGAGTCCCGTAGAAAAATAAATCCTCAACACCAATTGCATCACAAGTATTGAGATATCGTTGAACATCATTTTCTGTTACATTATTTTCCCAAACAATGTATTCACCATTTTGCGGAATCACGACCATATTTCCCCCACCATTTGCATTCAGATAATTACGAATATTTTCGATAAAATCAATCATATACACCGCACTATAAGGTTCCTGTTGATTTTGATTTACCTCTTCCAACCAGTAATAATATGCGTCTATTATGTCCATATAGATTCCATCAAATCCTTGAGTTATGATGGTATCAAGCCAATTGAAAATGATATTCTGCCATTCTGCGTACCAAAATTTTACTTTGAAATTTCCCTCCCAGTCTGGATTTTCTGCTCCTAACCATTCTGGTGGATTATTATTCCACGAATTTTGCCAATATGATCTATAATTTTCGGCTTCTCCAATTGATATGTAACAAACAGCAAGTTTTCCACTGTTTTTGATGAGTTGGATTTCTTCTATCGAATATGCTCCTTCATCATTTCCTGTTAGCGAATAATCCATTACTATCAATTCAAAAGTATTGTTTTGTGTGACTTCGTTTGGGTCAAGGTTTTGTAGTTGATAAGCCCAAGAATCTATGTTCTCAAGTGATTGAGAAAGTACCACGGTTAGAATTACGAATAGAATAATTTTCTTCATATTATTTTACCAAAACTAATTTGTTAGTTTTTGTTTCACCATTAGTAGTTAATTTTGCAAAATAAATACCTGATTGATGATTAGTTGCATTCCAAATGACTTGGTGATAACCTGCTTCCTGCCAATTGTTGCTACTTACTAGTATTTCTACCAGTTGACCTTGCAAATCATAGATATGTAAAGACATTGCACGCCGTGTATATACCTCAGGTATAGTAAAGCCTATAGTCGTACTTGGATTAAACGGGTTTGGAAAATTTGTTAAGTGATAATTAACAGGTTTTACAATATTAGAAACATCTACAGTTGTAAAATCCAATATAATTCCCACAGGGCGATGGTCAGAAATATTTTCGTAGTATTCATCAAATCCACCTTCAAGATAATCATCTATTTTTATTGTTTGGATGTCAGAATTTATATTATTGAAATCATCAAAGAGTTCGTTTGTAATTAGGATATGATCAAGGTGTGATGATCTTCCTACAAAAAAACGGACACCTAAAGAAGTCATACAGCCCATCTGTAAT